>CAMDGJ010000324.1 GCA_945897545.1 Flavobacterium psychrophilum | reverse complement strand
GATTCGTTTCGGAATCTAATAAAATTTCAAAACTTACGCCACGAATTTGACATTCTTTACGAATCTCAGGAGCATCAGCTAGTAGAAAAGAACCTCCACGGTAGTTAAGTAGCCAGCTGGCTTTGTATTTTTTATCAATACACCAATAGGCAATTCCGTATGCTTTCAGATGGTTTTGCTGCGTAGTTTCATCCATTGGCAACAAAATAAAAGAGGCTTTTGCCGAAAAGGAAAACAGGAGTAGAATGATAAAGAATAACTTTTTAGAAATCATTTTAGATGAATTTATGTCAAATATACAGGTTTTTATCTGACTAAAAGGATAAAAAAAAATTCGCATTTAAAGCGAATTTTTAATTTTATTTTCTAGAACGGCATATCGTCATCTTCCTCTTCATTATTCAAATTACTTCCAAAGGCTTCAGTGGGAGAAGGAAGGTTTTTAGTTTGAAATGGATTGTCATCGTGATTCATTTTGGATGGCAAATCATCAAAACTTCCGCTGTAATCTTCCAGATTGTCAAATTTACCTAGATTACCAATAAACTTTAAACGGACATTTTCAAGCGAACCATTTCGGTGTTTTGCAATAATAAATTCAGCTTGACCTGCCGAAGGCGTTTGTTCATCATCATCCCATTCGTCAATTTTATAATATTCGGGTCTGTAAATAAACGAAACAATATCAGCATCCTGCTCAATCGCACCTGATTCACGAAGGTCAGACAGCAAAGGCCTTTTGCTGGAACCACGCGTTTCTACAGCACGAGATAATTGCGATAATGCAATCACAGGAATCGCTAATTCCTTGGCTAATGCCTTTAAATTTCGCGAAATTGTAGAGATTTCTTGTTCTCTATTTCCACCACCTTTTCCGTTTCCGCCGGCAGTCATCAATTGCAAATAATCGACGATAATAATTTTTATTCCGTGTTGCGAGGCCAAACGCCTTGCCTTTGCCCTTAAATCAAAAATGGAAAGCGAAGGTGAATCATCGATATAAAGCGGCGCTTTTTCTAAGTTTTTGACTTTTACACTCAACTGCTCCCACTCGTGTTTTTCTAGTTTTCCGGTTCTTAATTTTTCTGATGACAAACCAGTTTCTGAAGAAATTAGTCTTGTAATCAACTGTACGGATGACATTTCAAGAGAAAACAAGGCCACCGGATGACCAAAATCAATAGCGATATTTCGAGCCATCGAAAGTACGAAAGCCGTTTTACCCATACCAGGACGAGCCGCAATAATTATTAAATCACTTGGTTGCCAACCCGAAGTAATTTTATCTAATTTATTAAATCCAGTGGCTACACCACTTAAACCTTCTTGTTTAGCAATTTCTTCAATTCGTTTTTTGGCTTGTAAAACTAAGCTTTGGGCGGTTTCCGAACTACGTTTTATATTTCCTTGAGTAACTTCGTAAAGTTTAGATTCCGCTTTATCCAATAAATCAAAAACATCGGTAGTTTCATCATAAGATTCTTCAATAATATCAGACGAAATCCGTATCAAACTGCGTTGTATAAATTTTTGGAGAATGATTCTGGAGTGGAATTCAATATGTGCCGAAGATGATATTTTTTGGGTAAGCTGAATTAAGTAAAAATCGCCTCCAGCCAAGTCTAATTTTGCGTTTTTTCGCAACTGAGCCGAAACGGTTAATAAGTCAATAGGCTGCGTATCTGTAAACAACTGAACGATAGCTTCAAAAATATGTTTGTGTGCCTCTTTATAAAAAGCATCGGGCTGTAAAATGTCAATTACCTCATCTACCCCTTTTTTGTCAATCATCATCGCGCCAAGCACTGCCTCTTCTAAATCAATAACTTGAGGTGGTAATTTCCCTTTTTCGAGGCTGATAATGTTTGTTTTATCTATTCTAATTGGGTTTATATTTTTGACATTTTCCATAGAGCGAATGTAAGCAAAATTAAAAAAACTTTACTATCGAGTTATTACAAATAATTGTTAATAAACAATCTTTTTTTGTTAACAACCAAAAAAAAATCCGAAACGGCAAGGCTTCGGATTAAATTCTATATTATAAGATTTTTAGTCTTTAAACTCACCCATTTTACTGTATTTGTCCATTCTTTGGGCAACTAATTCTTCTGTTGATAAGTCTTTCAATTCATTGAATCCTTTAATAATATATTGCTCTACAGTTTTGAAAGCTGTTTCCCTGTCAAAATGAGCTCCACCCAATGGTTCAGGAATAATATCGTCGACTAATTTTTGTTTTTTCATATCAGTTGAAGTCAATTTCAGAGCTTCGGCAGCTTGTTCCTTATAATCCCAACTTTTCCATAGAATTGACGAACAAGATTCCGGAGAAATAACAGAATACCAAGTGTTTTCCATCATATAAACTCGATCACCCACTCCTATTCCCAATGCTCCGCCAGAGGCTCCTTCTCCTACAATCACAACAATAATAGGCACTTTTAAACGAACCATTTCAATGATATTTCTGGCAATTGCTTCTCCTTGTCCGCGTTCTTCTGCTTCAATTCCTGGAAATGCTCCCGGTGTATCTATAAGTGACAAAACAGGAATCCCAAATTTCTCGGCCATTTTCATCAATCGCAACGCTTTTCGATAGCCTTCTGGATTGGCCATTCCAAAATTTCTATATTGACGCGTTTTGGTATTAAACCCTTTTTGTTGGCCAATTATCATAAACGATTGTCCATCAATTTTGCCCAAACCACCTACCATCGCCTTGTCATCTTTAAAACCTCTATCACCGTGAAGCTCCAGAAAAGTGTCGCCACAAAGTGATTTTATATGATCTAAGGTATAAGGTCTGTTGGGATGTCTTGACAATTGAACTCGTTGCCAAGCGGTAAGATTTTTATAAATATGTCTTTTAGTATCTTCCAGTTTTTTGTTGATTTGTTTACAAGTATTTGTTACATCAACATCAGATTCTTCCCCAATAACTAAACATTTGTCTAACTGGTCTTCAAGTTCTTTTATCGGAAGCTCAAAATCTAAATATTCCATAGGA
>CAMDGJ010000323.1 GCA_945897545.1 Flavobacterium psychrophilum | reverse complement strand
GGTATCGTAGGCTGGATTCGAATATTTTTGGGAGGCAATTTTCAAAATGCGAATCGTTTCTGTGTAACTAACGGTTTTGATTTGCTCATACTCCCATTTTTTTTCTTTTTTCAAATAAGGCAACATCCAATCGACACATTTTTTAATGTTTTTTCCTTCTTTCGTATCGAATTGCCAAAGATTGACACCCTTGTTTTCAGCCAATTGTGCTACTAAAAAATAACCGTCCAGATTCATATTGATATAATCCCAAGATTTTGTTCTTTCTAATTCAAAGGGTTGGCTACCGTCAGCTTTGATTTGGCTTTCTATTCGGTTTTTGAAAACTTCAGTTTCCGATGCAACAATTTCGGCTTGCCCAGTAAATAAGGCATAGTCAATCACTTGAACGCTGTAATGAGTCCCGTGATTGTTGTGTTCATCGGCTTCGTCTTTTCCTATTGGACTTGTTGTAAGCCAATTCAAATAATCCGAAAACCATTTTTGAAGTGCAAGATGATCTTCTTTAGACCAACTTTCAGATTCTTGCAACAATATTGCGGCATCTATTACCTGAAACAATCCTCTAGTTTCAATGATACCAATGCCTCTACCCGTGTTTATACCAGGAATGCCCTGCCCAAAATTAAGGTTTGGATTTTGTCGAGTTGCAACATCTAAAAACCAGGTTTGTATTAATTTTGCTGCGTATTTTGCGTATTTATCGGACTTGGTGAAATAGTAGGCCAATGCCAATGATTCTGTATCATCTCTCATCCTGTCAATTTCCTTAGTATCGCTGATGTCATAATAAGTTGGATTGCGCAATCCGTCTTTGCGAATATAAGGCAATCCGTCGGGCTTGGTTGGATCCGGCCACCAATAAGGCCCTGTACTCATATAATCGTGTTTATCACCACTAGGCGGCACCTGCTTTTTGTTCATTACTGAATATAATCTTCCCTCTTTTAGTATTTTATCCGCTTTTATCAACAAGCTTTTCAGTGCTTTTGTTTTATCAATATCATTCCCTTTTATTAGTTGGTAATTTCGATCTAATGCTTCGCCTTTCAGAACAAAAGTTTTGGGAAAATCAGTTGGAGTATCCCTTACTTTCTGCGCTAAAATACTATTTAAACTTAGTAGCGTGAATAGTAACGCGATGTATTTAATTTTATGTATCATTTTGAAATTTTGTATTCTGCTTAAATTTGCAATTTGTGCATTAGTGTATTGGTCTCCAATAGAGTTTAAAACTCTGCCTGTCGGCAGACAGGTATGCACTTTCGGTGCATCTAGCTTGAGCTTCTAAAAAAAAATTTTTTTTGGCCACAGATTCACAGATTAGAAATGATTTAAAAAATTCGTGAATATGTGGCAAAATTTCACTGATTAATTTGTATCTAACCTAGCAGACTTTTAGTCTGCCAAACCACATCTATGGACTTCCAGTCCATAGTGGTTTAGTTGTAATTATTATTTTGAACCCCAAGGCCAAGGTTTTGCCAATGTTCGCTGCGCTTCTTTTTCCCAAATAGCGGCCATTGTTTTTACTTTATCTGGGTACTTCAAAGCAAGGTTTTTAATTTCTGATGGGTCTTCTTCCATATCATACAACTCCCAAGCGTTCTCATCGGCTGGAGTGAATTTTTTCTGTTTTTGTGTTTTGGATACCAGCTTCCAGTTCCCCATTCGTAGAGCGCGGTTTCCTTCGTGTTCCCAAAAAATAAATTCTCGATTTACGGGTTTATTAGTAAATGCTGGAACTAAACTCTTTCCTTCAAGAGGATGAATCGCGTTTCCATTGAAATTAGTAGGATATTGAAGTCCTGCAATTTCGACACAAGTCGCCATAATATCAATAAGATGTCCGGGTTGTGTACGTAATTTACCTTTGGCTTTAATGCCTTCTGGCCAATGTATAATTAGTGGACTAGCAATTCCTCCTTCATGTACAAAATGTTTATACAAACGAAATGGTGTACTACTTACATTTGCCCATTCTTCGCCATAGGCAGTCCAAGTATTCGCAGGACCTGGCATAACTCCTTTTCCACTTCTGATGAATTCTCCATCGCGGGTGTATGTTGGAATTTTACCTAGGAATATAGAATCTTTGGCAAAAGGTTTTCCTTTTTTCTGTTCGTCGGTAAGTGGAATTTCGGTTTCATTAGAATTTAAAGTCTCGGCACAGCCTCCATTGTCATGCATATAAAAAATCACTGTATTATCTAATTCTCCCTTTTTTTCCAAAGTTGAAATAATTTTTCCAATACCTTGATCCATAATGTCAATCATAGCAGCGTATACTTCCATTCGGCGTACTTGCCAATCCTTCATAGGTTCATTTTTCCATTCTGGAATGTCAACTCCACGTGCTGTCAAAACGGCTTTGTTGCTTATTATCCCCAGTTTTTTTAGTTTCTCAAAACGGTTTTTTCTGGTTTCATCCCAGCCTTTATCATACTTTCCTTTGTATTTTTGAACTTCATTTTCAGGAGCCTGCAACGGCCAATGAGCTGCTGTATAGGCAATGTAAAAGAAAAATGGTTTGTCTTTCGGGTTTTCATCAATAAACCTTACTACATTGTTGGTAATAGCATGAGTCAAATAAAAATCTTTTCCCGGCGCAATAAAAGTATTATCGCTCATAAGGGTTCCCGGATCGTAAAAACTACCCGAACCTATTAGCATACCAAAAAACCGATCAAATCCCCGTTGCAAAGGCCAGTTGGATCGATCATTAGGAATCGATTTTTCTTTGTTCAAATGCCATTTTCCAGACATATAAGTGGCATAACCCGCTTGTTTGAATACTTCAGCCATGGTCACCGCTTTTTTACTCAAATCATCAACATAACCTTCCTCAGCAAAATTATAATTTGAAAGAAATCCCATACCAGCCTGATGCGGATACAAACCCGTCATCAAGGATGCACGAGACGGACTGCAACGTGCCGTGTTATAAAAATGGGTGAAGCTGATTCCATTGGCCGCCAGTTTGTCAATGTTGGGAGTTTTTATTTCGGATCCAAAACATCCAATATCAGAAAAACCCATAT
>CAMDGJ010000322.1 GCA_945897545.1 Flavobacterium psychrophilum | reverse complement strand
TTGCATAAATTCATGAATTGGGATCGTAATATTCTGACGGATTCCGGTGGCTACCAAGTGTATTCGCTGTCGGCTAATAGAAAAATAAAAGAAGAAGGCGTAAAATTTAAATCGCATATCGACGGTTCCTACCATTTTTTCACTCCTGAAAATGTGATGGAAATTCAACGAACCATTGGCGCTGATATTATTATGGCTTTCGATGAATGTACCCCTTATCCTTGCGATTATCGCTATGCACAAAAATCGATGAAAATGACGCACCGTTGGTTAGACCGATGCATCAGTCATTTGGATAAATTGCCATATAAATATGGGTATGAACAAACCTTTTTCCCAATTGTGCAGGGAAGTACTTACAAGGATTTACGGCAACAATCGGCAGAATATATTGCGAATTCAGGACAGCAAGGCAACGCTATTGGTGGACTTTCGGTAGGAGAACCGGCGGAAGAAATGTATGCAATGACCGAAGTGGTTTGTGATATTCTTCCCGAAGACAAACCTCGTTATCTGATGGGCGTGGGTACTCCAATTAATATTCTCGAAAATATTGCTTTGGGAATCGATATGTTCGATTGTGTAATGCCGACAAGAAACGCCAGAAACGGAATGTTGTTTACAGCAAACGGAACCATCAATATCAAAAACAAAAAGTGGGAAGATGATTTTTCGCCAATAGACGAAATGGGACACACTTTTGTGGATACTGAATATACTAAAGCGTATTTGCGTCACTTATTTGCCGCCAACGAATACCTTGGTAAACAAATTGCCACTATACACAATTTAGGATTTTATATGTGGTTGGTTCGTGAAGCTAGAAAACATATCTTAGCCGGAGATTTTAGAACTTGGAAAGAAATGATGGTGCGCAATATGAGCCAGAGACTTTAAAAAATAGTTATGAATTATGAATTGTAAATTATGAGTTAGCTCATAGCATATAATTCATAATTCATAACTCATAATTTAAGATATGTTAACTATAATAGATAAATACATTCTCAAGAAATACTTATCCACTTTTGGGGTAATGTTGCTGTTGTTTGTACCCATAGGAATCGTTATTGATGTTTCGGAGAAGATCAATAAAATGATACAAAACAAAATTCCGTTACAGGAAATTTTGATGTATTATTTTCATTTCACTATTTATTTTATGAACTTATTGTTTCCGATATTTTTATTTTTATCGGTGATTTGGTTTACTTCAAAATTGGCTAATAATTCTGAAATTATAGCGATTTTGAGCTCTGGAATTTCTTTTACTAGATTTTTGCGGCCTTTTATGATTGGTGCTGCTTTTATCTCCGTCATTGTTTTATTGATGGGATTTTTCATTGTTCCAAAGGCTAGCGAAGGATTCAATCATTTCAGATACACTTATCTAGTGGGTGACGGAAAACAGGCAATGAGACGCGGTAATACAGATGTTTTTCGACAAGTTAGCAAAGATGAATTTATTTACGTAAATAGTTTTAATACAGAGACGAAAACTGCCTACAACTTTAGTTATGAAAAATTCACGAAAGACAAATTAGCATTTAAAATTACCGCAAGTAGGATACAATGGAATCCGAAAAAAAAGAATTATACGATGTTTGATTATGTTAAGCGAACTGTAGGAGGCTTAGATGATAAAATTGAAAAGGCAGAACAAAAAGACGCAAAATTTAGTTTTGATTTAGAAGATTTAACGCCTGTGATTTACATTGCTGAAACATTAAATTTGGGCAAATTGAACCAATTTATTGATAAGGAAAGAGCTCGAGGTTCATCCAATATCAACCTATATCTGGTTGTGTTATATAGAAAATACAGTATTCCTGTTTCGGCATTTATTCTTACCATTATTGCAGTTGCAGTTTCGGCAATGAGGCGTAGAGGGGGAATGGGATTGAGTTTAGCCATTGGAATTGCTTTGGCTTTTGCCTTCGTGTTTTTTGACAAGATATTTGGAACATTAGCCGAAAAATCAAGTATTCCGCCGCTTTTAGCCGTTTGGTTTCCTAATCTATCTTTTGGGATTTTAGCAATTTTTTTATTACGAAATGCAAAGCGGTAATTTAAGAAGCTATTTAGAGCTTCATTTCATTGTATTTATTTGGGGATTCACCGCAATATTGGGTGCACTGATTTCAATCAAGGCAGATGCTTTGGTATGGTATCGAATGCTTTTTGCTGGAGTTTTCTTGTTGCTGTTTATAGCATTCAAGAATAAATCCTTACGTATTCCACCAAGGGAATTTTTAAAATTAATTTTTGCGGGACTTCTGATAGCAATTCATTGGATATTTTTTTTCAAGGCCATCCAAATTTCTAATGTTTCGATCACCTTATCGGTTTTTTCCTTGGGAGCCTTTTTCACTTCGATTTTAGAACCTATTTTTTACGGAAGAAAAGTGCTTTGGTATGAAGTTTTCTTTGGACTTATAATTATCGCTGGATTGGGCATTATTTTCCGGGTCGAAATCAATTATTTTGAAGGAATGATGTATGCTTTGGCATCTATAATTATGGGTGTATTATTTACATTGATGAATGGAAAATTAACCGAAAAACACGATTCCTCGGTGATTACATTTTACGAATTCTTAGCTGGTGTGTTTTTTATTTCGATCTACTTTTTATTCGAAAATAAATTCAATGCTGATTTCTTTGTTTTATCGTCTAATGATTGGATTTTATTGCTGATTCTTTCCACCATTTGTACTGCCTATGCTTTTACAGTTTCGGTAAAAATAATGAGGTTACTTTCTCCATATACAGTGATGTTAACAACCAGTTTAGAGCCAGTTTATGGGATTATTTTGGCTTATTTTATTCTTGGAGGCAAAGAAAAAATGAGTACGGAGTTTTACATAGGCGCTCTATTAATAGTTATTACAGTCATCCTCAATGGCGTTATTAAAAATTATCTAGCAAATAAAGAGTAACTGTTTTTAGTCTTTTTTTTTTCAACTTGTTTTAATTTGGATGTGAAATTAGCTGTTTTGACAATATTAAATTTTATATTTGCAGTTCGAATTACAAACAAAATAGCACACCTCCTATGG
>CAMDGJ010000321.1 GCA_945897545.1 Flavobacterium psychrophilum | reverse complement strand
ACGTCTCGGTCAATATTATATTGGAATCAAAATCGGAAATTAGTCCCTTTCTTCCGGCCAAGTTTCCTCATTGTGTTGAAGCTAATAAAACAATTTTTTCGCTTGCCCCTTTTTATAGTGAAACAAGAAGATTATTAGGGGATGATTATTCCTATTGGTCAGAACAAGATAATGTTAATAAAATTGCCTCACTAATTGAAAGGGCTTATCAATTATGGAAACAAAATCCAGATAATTTGTTTTTGAATAGAATGGATTTAGAAGACTATCTGTCTGCTGGCTATCTAAAAAAGACAATTCTAGGCTTACAAAAAAATACTGATTAATGTCGCAATCTTCTTTTGCCATACTTATCACTACTAAAAATCGAAAAAACGATTTAGCTTTTACTTTGAATAAAATCAAGTATCTGTTAAATGAACATAATGTGAATTTTATTGTTTTTGATGATGGCTCTACTGATGGTACTTATGAGTATGTAAAAGAAAATTTTCCTAGAATTCAACTACAAAGAAATGCGGTTTCCAAAGGCTATATTTTTTGCAGAAACACGATGTTAAACGAAACCCCAGCAGATTATGCCATTTCGTTGGACGATGACGCCCATTTTCTTACCGAAAATCCTTTGGAATTTATCCAAAAGCATTTAAAAGAAAATCCGAATTGTGGCCTGCTTGCCCTGCGCATTTTTTGGGGACTTGATGCACTCGTTTCCACAGTATCCAACGAAAAACCACATCGGGTTCAGGGTTTCGTGGGTTGTGCCCATGTCTGGAGGATGAAAAGCTGGCGTGACATTCCCTGCTATCCGGAATGGTTTGTTTTCTATGGGGAGGAAAATTTTGCTTCTTTTCAATTGTATAAAAAAAATTGGGAAATCCACTATTTGCCAGAAGTAATTGTCAATCATAGGGTGGATGTAAAAACAAGAAAAAAAAATGCCGATTATACCATTCGCTTGAGACGTTCACTGCGTTCGGGTTGGTATCTGTTTTTCTTGTTTTATCCTTTGAAATCAATTCCAAGGAAAATGGGGTATTCGCTATGGATGCAATTAAAGCAAAAAGTTTTTAAGGGAGATTTTAAAGATTTTAAGGCAATTCTTTTAGCGCTATTTGATTTGATTTGGAATATGCCTATAATTATAAAAAATAGCAACCGTTTGACGGAAAAAGAGTACGAAAGATACAATCAACTAGCAGAAACTAAAATATATTGGCGGTCATAAAAACAGCTGTATTTATAAAAATCGTGCAAATTGAAAATGTAATTTTAAATTTGCTAAATTTTTTTTTATTTTTTTGATATAACATATTGATTTATAATATGTTATTTTTGTATTTTTCCTAATTTTTTTGTGGTCAATGTTGAAATTAGTATAAAAAGACATCAAAAACTATTTTTTTTAATTACACAGTACACTTTTTTATGAAAATTAAAAATCTCATTTTCAATTTGCATCCTCTTTTTAAATTTTGTCCAATCATACAGTAAATTATTTAGTATATAAATGGAATATTGTTACTCAAAATCAAATGTATTTGATAGGTATCCATAAAAATAACCATTTTTAGCATCATCAAAAATTGAAATGAAAACAATAGCCATCATTCCCGCTCGGGGCGGTTCTAAACGATTGCCTAACAAGAATGTTTTGTCTTTGGGAGGCCTGCCGCTTATTGCGTATAGTATTTTGTATGCCCAGAAAAATTGTAAAATTATTGACGAAATCTATGTTTCAACTGATGATGAAGCCATCAAGAAGATAGCCTTGCAGTATGGAGTCCAAGTTATCGATAGACCCGAAAGTATTGCTGGAGATATGGAGCCAACGGTTTCGGCTGTCCGACACGTTTTAGAATCTATTGAACAAGATGTGGAGAATGTAATTTTGTTGCAAACAACTAATCCTTTGCGTTCTCAAAATTTATTAAAAGAAGCTTTCGAGATCTACCAAAAAGGGAACTATGATAGTCTTTTTACCGTTTCCAGAAATCATCAGAAATTAGGTAAAATCGCGAATAGCCAATTTATTCCTTTCAATTACGAAATAGGCCAACGCAGCCAGGATCTGGCACCCCTGTATTTTGAAAATGGATTATTGTATATCACTAAAGCCGCTTTGATTTTGGAAGACGTCATTATTTCGGAATCAGCATATACATTAGAAGTAAATTCTATTTTTACCCATGTTGATATTAATACCCAAGAAGATTTGGATTATGCGGAATATTTGTATCAGAAACACATAACGTAGAACACATAACTTTTTTTATGAATCCATATATAGAAATAGCAGGTAGAAAAATAGGGCTCGATTATTCCCCCTTGGTTATTGCCGAAATTGGTATTAACCACGAAGGGTCTTTGGAGGTCGCCAAAGCAATGGTTGATGCCGCCCATCGTGCCGGAGCGGAAGTGGTCAAACACCAAACCCATATCGTGGAGGACGAAATGAGTGGTGCAGCCAAAAAGGTAATTCCGGGCAATTCTGATGTTTCCATTTATGAAATTATGGAGCGTTGTGCGCTCGATGAAGCCGACGAACTGGCACTCAAAAACTATGTCGAGGGCAAAGGAATGATCTTTATTTCGACTCCTTTTTCCCGTGCCGCAGCAGAACGGTTGCGGAAATTTGACATTCCTGCCTACAAAATAGGGTCTGGTGAATGTAATAATTATCCTTTGTTAGAACATATTGCTTCCTTTGGCAAACCCGTTATTTTAAGTACTGGGATGAATACCATTAAAAGCATTCGTAAAGCAGTGGCTATTTTTGATAAACATAAAATTCCTGTGGCAATTTTGCATACTACTAATTTATATCCAACACCTATTAATTTGGTTCGTTTAGGTGCGATGACTGAAATGCACAATGCTTTTTCCAACAAAGTTTTTGGTTTGAGTGATCATACCTTGAACAACAATGCTTGTTTGGGTGCGGTAGCTTTGGGTGCGAGTATTCTGGAACGTCATTTTACCGACACGATGCAGCGCACAGGTCCTGATATTGTGTGCAGTATGGATGAGAAAGCGACCAAGGAATTGATTATAAGCAGCAATGAAATCT
>CAMDGJ010000320.1 GCA_945897545.1 Flavobacterium psychrophilum | reverse complement strand
ACCTCATAATTATTCAATAAAATAGTTTTTTTTCAAATTTAATAGGATTTTTAAAAGTATAAAATGCAAAATCAAACCAGATTAGTAATTGAAAATGTTTTGCCACAATTAGATTGCGGCACAAACCCAATTAAACGAATTGTAAATCAAAAAGTAAATATTACTGCTGATGTTTTTTCTGATGGACACGACATCATCGAATGTTGTGTTAAATTCAAACACGAAAATGACAAGAAATGGCAAGAAGTTAGAATGAAACCTTCTGTCAATGATGAATGGAATGCTGAATTTAAAGTCGAAAAACAGGGCTTTTATACTTATTTTGTAGAAGGTTGGGTGGATTATTGTTTGAATTGGCAAAATGGTACCGAACGCAAAATTCTAGACAATCAGTATGTGAAATCAGAACTCTTAGAAGGAGCAGAATATGTTAAATCTGTTATGGAATTTGCCAATGCTAAAGAGAAAGAATATCTCGAAAAATTGGCTGTATATTTCACGAATGAATCGGATTATGACAAGGCAATTCAGGAAACAACCTCATCTGAATTGCACCAAATTTTCAAAAAATATCCAATTCGTTTACTCCAAAACAAATCCGCAGATTTAAAAGTTTACGTTGATAGGAAAAAAGCATTATTCAGCACTTGGTATGAATTTTTTCCTCGTTCTGCTTCAGACGAAGAAGGAAAACATGGTACTTTCAAGGATTGCGAAAGATTGTTGCCAAGAGTTGCGGAAATGGGGTTTGATACTTTGTATTTTCCGCCAATTCATCCTATTGGTGAAGTAAATCGAAAAGGAAAAAACAATGCTACCGATGCACAGCCCGGAGATGTTGGTTCACCTTGGGGAATTGGTTCCCAATATGGTGGACATAAATCCACGCATCCAGAACTTGGAACTATTGATGATTTTAAATCATTATTAAAAAAAGCTAAAGATCTGGGCATCGAAGTGGCAATGGATTATGCTTTACAAGCTGCCCCAGATCATCCTTATGTAAAAGATTTTCCGCAATGGTTTAAATGGCGTCCTGATGGAACGGTGCAATATGCGGAGAATCCACCAAAAAAATACCAAGATATCCAGCCTATTTATTTTGAAAGTAGTGATTGGAAAAATCTATGGCAGGAACTTTTAGACGTTGCCTTGTTTTGGATAGAAGAATGTGATGTCAAAATTTATAGAGTAGATAATCCACATACAAAACCTTTCTTTTTCTGGGGTTGGTTGATAAGCGAAATTAAGAAAAAACATCCCGATGTTTTGTTTTTGGCAGAAGCGTTCACACGTCCAAAAATTATGAACGAACTGGCGAAACAAGGATTTTCGCAATCGTACACGTATTTTACTTGGAGAAATTCTAAAAAGGAAATAATCGATTATGTAGAAGAACTAACACAATCGGAACAAAAGGAATTTTATCGCCCTAATTTCTGGCCCAATACTCCAGATATCAATCCTTTTGCATTGCAAAATGGCAATGAATCGATTCATCTTCAAAAATATTTTTTAGCAGCAACCTTAAGTTCTAGCGTTGGGATTTATGGACCTATTTTCGAATTTAGAATTTCTACACCAATGGCTCTGGGAAAAGAAGAATATTTAGATTCAGAAAAATACGAATATTACAAATGGGATTGGAACAAACAAAACAAAATCACGACGCTGATCACTCGTGTCAACACAATCCGAAAAGAACAAATTTCGCTCCAACAAACGAATAACATAGTATTTTGTGATACCAATAACGATCAAGTTATGGGGTATTATAAATTTGATGATGAAGTACAAAACGAAACCTTAATGATTGTAAGTCTTGATGCATACAATACTAGCCGAGCTATGGTAAGGCTTCCGAAGGCGTTATTAGGAAATATACCAGTATATGTTAATGATTTAATCACTGGAAATAATTATATTTGGGATAAAGAATGGAATTTTGTAGAGCTTTCTGCTGAACTTCCTTTTCATTTATTTAAAATTCAACGATAAATGGTTTTTTAAACCACATAGAAAATTTATAAATTAATAGAATAAAGAATTATATAGGTATTTTATTTTCACATAGCAATTGTGCTCTAAGTTATTTAAAAAAGGAAAGTATGACTCAAAAACATTTAGATAATTTAACTTATTCAATAATTGGCGCAGCAATTGAAGTTCACAAAATAATGGGGAAGGGACTACTAGAAAGCGTTTATCATCGATGTTTGAAAGAAGAACTCACCTTAAGAAATATTAATTTTATTTCTGAAATGAGGATTCCAATTATTTATAAAGCGAAAGAATTGGAATCTGATTTTAGGTGTGATTTGTTTGTAGAAAATGCAATAATTGTAGAATTGAAATCTACTTTAAATATTCATCCTATATATGAAGCTAAATTATTGAATTATATGAACTTAATTAAATCCCCGAAAGGAATTTTAATAAATTTTAATTGTAACAATATTTTCAAAGAAGGTCAAACAACATTTGTAAATGATTATTATAAAAAAATGCCTAAAGAATAGCTTTTTGTAATTCAAACTATGAAATCTATGCTAAGTAAGACGCCTTAAATTTATTGCTAAAACTAATATTTCTATGTGGTTTAAAAAAATAGAAACACGTTAAACTTCAACGATAATGAAAAATATCAAGATGAATGAAGATGAATTTCAAAATCCATTTGTTTTCAAAACAGTTTGGAAAAATGCTTTCGATGACAAAGAATTCGTTAAGGTTTTTTCTTCAGATATTCTTGAAAATTACATTATCAATAAGCGCTGGTATGGCGGAAAATCAAGTACGCTAAAGTATATAGAAGTAGTTGATTTCTTCAAAATTTCTTCTAAAACGAATACGTATTTTGGAGTATTGCTAGAAGTCAACTTTAAGGAAGCTTTTTATCAGCATTATTTTATGCCAATCGCTTTTATGACTCAAGAAGAGTTGGATACCAATACTATTATTGCTCCTGTAATAATGAACGGACTTCCAGGATTTCTTGTAGATGCTTTACATCAAGAGGATTTCAAGAAATTAATGTTTGAAAAAATAGTCAATGCTAAGGAAAAAACAGATTCAATTGTAAAATTTCA
>CAMDGJ010000319.1 GCA_945897545.1 Flavobacterium psychrophilum | reverse complement strand
TTTTATATTTTTCAATAGAAAGTCGTTGATAGATTCCAGAAAATCTTTTGTTGATAATTTTATAGTTACTTTAGAAAAAGGATCTAGTTGGTATTTGTTTTTAATATGATTCCTAAGAACTAATATATTTTTAATCTTCAAAATCAATTCTTTTGCCTGAAAAGGCTTTGTAATATAGTCATTAACTCCGTTTTCAAGCTGCCTATACTTGACTCCTTCATCCATATTTGCAGAAATTATTATAAACGGAATAGCATTGAATTTGTCATCTTTTCTAATATTTGCAAACAACTCCTCACCATCCATAAACGGCATCATCAAATCACTAATTATGATATCTGGAACATTATTTTTTAAATAATCAAGTGCTTTCAAGCCATCAGTACACCAATGCACCGTGCAACCACTCAACTGCAAAACCTCTAACATTGAACTTCCCAATACTAAATCATCTTCCAGTAGTAGTATTTCACTTTTTTTAAATTTCATCTAGCTAATATAGACTTTCGAATTTTAAATTATAGCTTTTTATTTTTAAATAAAAAGCCCTTAGTTTTTATATTAATTATTTAACAATTAACTTTATATTTACGCCTACTATAAAGCTATTTAATTATTTATGAAAAAAATTTTTTTTTCTGTAAACAATAGTACAACAATTTGAAGAGCTTTTTAACGCAGATACATATATAAAAAGCATTGAGAATTGAGGTACAACAACACTTCATTTATGAACAAGCATAAGATACTCCTTGTAGAAGATGAGCAGAATTTGAGAGAGACTATTTCAGAATTGCTTATCCACAATAATTACAACGTTAAAGAGGCTCCTAATGGACACGAAGCATTAGAAATATTAGATCATTGGACTCCTGATTTAATAATAAGCGACATTACGATGCCTATTATGGATGGCTATTCGTTTCAAGAAATTGTGAAAAACACCGATTTACTTAATCAGATTCCCTTTATTTTTTTGACAGCAAAAAATGATTCTCATGAAATGGAAAAATGCGCTTTATTGGGAGTTGACCATTTCCTTGTCAAACCATTCAAAATTGATAACTTATTAAAAATAATTGATGTAAAAATCGAAAGATTTACTAAAATAAAAAATGCTCATCATATTCCTAGCAATAGCCGCTATTATATGCATGAAATAAACACGCCGCTTAATGGAATTTTAGGATCAATTAATCTTTTAATCAATCACAAAAAAAGAATTAATGAGGATGAAATTAATATATTATGCGATTCTATTAAAACATCAGGTGAACGATTAAATAGAACATTAAAAAATTCTATTCTATATCAAGATCTTGTAAACAATAATCTTGAAATTCTTAATAATTCATATTCTGAAATTGTAAGTGAATTTTTAAAGGTCAAGGATAAAATTGGCCAAATTGACAAAAGACAATTAGCACGAATCATCGATAATATTGATGAATCTGATATTAAAATTAATCAAGAATATTTGCATTTCATTCTATTTGAATTAATTGATAATGCGCTGAAATTCTCGAAAATAAATAAAAAAATCAATATTTCTGGCCAAAAATTTAATTCAGAATACTATGAACTCGTAATACAAGATTATGGAATTGGATTTACTGAAAACCAACTCAAAGAAATCAATGCGTTTCAGCAATTCGATCGTGAAAAAAGAGAACAACAAGGACTAGGTCTAGGACTTATTATAAGCAAAGTTTTAATAAAAAAAACAATGGGAGTTTTTAGCATCATTTCACGCGAGGATATTGGCACAACAATTAAAATTTACTTCCCTTTACACATTGATAACCTAGACTAATTTTTTTCAACAACTCAATTAAATTTACCTCAATGAATATTAATTGTCTACGACAAATACAAGCATTTAATCAGTCGCATTACCGAAGTAATTATTTATTCCATAAATTTTAGCGCTAATTTTTTTTAATACTATAAAAACAATCATAAAAATTGATTGAAATTTATTGATAGTATAATCTCATTAATTATATTTGTGATACCATTTTAATCAATTAATTATGTCAACTTTTCTTCAAGATGATTTTATGCCGCTCAACGGCACCGACTTTGTAGAGATTTATGTCAGCAACTCTAAACAAGCCGCTCATTATTATAAAACAGCTTTTGGCTTTCAATCATTGGCTTATTCTGGTCTTGAAACTGGAAATCGAGACAAAGAATCTTATGTTATTGTTCAAGATAAAATCAGGATTGTTTTATCTTCTCCCTTGCAAAGCGGAACGGCAATGGGACAACATATTGACAAACACGGCGATGGCGTAAAATTTGTCGCGCTTTGGGTTGATGACGCTACCAAAAATTATGAAGAAGCTATTAGTCGTGGTGCAAAATCCTATTTAAAACCAACTAAAACTTCTGATGAATTTGGGTATGTAATTCAATCTGGCATTCACATTTATGGGGAAGTAATTCATTTATTTGTCGAAAGAAGTAATTATAATGGCGCTTTCTTGCCAGGTTATAAAGTTTGGAATCCAACTTTCAAAACCGAATCTATTGGACTCAAATATGTGGATCATATGGTTGGAAATGTAGAGTTGGGCAAAATGAATTATTGGGTCAAATTTTATGAAGATGTAATGGGATTCAAACAAATTATGTCGTTTGACGACAAAGACATTTCCACTGAATATACTGCATTGATGAGCAAAGTAATGAGCAATGGCAATGGCAGAATCAAATTTCCTATAAACGAGCCTGCCATTGGCAAACGAAAATCCCAAATAGACGAATACCTCGATTTTTATGAAAGTCCAGGAATTCAACACGTAGCCTTGGCCACCGATGACATTGTAAAAACGGTAACCGAAATGCAAAATCGCGGTGTCGAATTTTTAACGGTTCCCAATACGTATTACGAAGATTTAAGAACTAGAATTGGTAAAATTGATGAGGATATCGATGTTTTGCAACCCTTAGGAATATTAGTCGATAGAGATGAGGAAGGGTATTTACTTCAAATTTTCACCAAGCCCATTCAATCGCGACCAACAATGTTTTACGAGATTATTCAAAGAAAAGGCGCGACCTCTTTCGGAAAAGGAAATTTCAAAG
>CAMDGJ010000318.1 GCA_945897545.1 Flavobacterium psychrophilum | reverse complement strand
TAATGCGACAGCTTTACTATTAAAAATTGTATAGAGAAGCATTTTAAAACTTTTTCTTTGCTAAATTAGGTAGGTTGTCATACTCTTCATTAATCAATGCTTCTTTTTTTGCTCTTGACCATTTTTTAATTTTTTTATCAGTATCTATTGCAAAGTTAATATCTGTGAATTCACAATAAAAAAAGAGTTCTATTGGCCTTTTATTTGCTGTGTGACAATCAGGATAGAAACCAGTTTCGTGCTGAAAAAGTCTTTGAGTTAAATTACCTGTTACGCCAGTATAATATGAATTGTCCGAACATTTTAGAATATATAGGTAAGACTGTTTCATATTATTCTTTTTGATTTAAATTATCTTTTCAAGACGGTTCTCGATACAATTTTTAAAGCAATACGTTTCTTTACTTAATCAACATATATCTAGCTTTAAAAATCACTCGAACAGACGTGGAAGAACTTTAAATACTCGACACAAATTTTCTTACCCAATAACATCCAACTTCGCAAATCTTAACAACAACTTTTTAATTCCGCCCACTTCAAATTTAATTTCGGCTTTTTTGTCTGCTCCAGAACCTTCAAGATTTAACACTTCTCCTTTGCCAAATCGTTCGTGCATCACTACATTTCCTTCAACTAATTTATTGTCAAATAAATTGGAGCTTCCGGATGAATTATTAGTCGAAACGGGTTTCAATTTGCGTATATTGATATCCGACTTTGGTTCGTTGTTCATACTATATTTTGGAGGGCTTCCCGCGACTGGTTTGGCTAATCGCAATTTCGACTTATCGATATCGCCAAAAATATCGCTGTCAATCATAGGTTTATAACGGTAATTATTTTCTTCAGCGGTGAGATATTCTAAATATTGTCCATCAATTTCTTCAATAAAACGCGAAGGCTCACTATCTGTCAATTTTCCCCAACGGTAACGCGATTGGGCATAGGTTAAATACGCTTGATGTTCCGCTCTTGTTAAAGCCACATAAAACAAACGACGTTCCTCCTCGAGTTCGCTACGGGTGCTCATACTCATGGCACTTGGGAATAAATCCTCTTCCATTCCCACCACAAAAACGTGCGGAAATTCCAATCCTTTGGCTAGATGTATCGTCATCAATGCCACTCGATCTTCGTCGCTGGTATCTTTATCTAAATCAGTGGCGAGTGCTACATCTTCCATAAACTCTGATAAAGCGCCTCTAGCTCCATCAATCTCCCTTTGACCTTCGGTGAAATCCTTGATTCCGTTTAACAGTTCTTCTATATTCTGAATTTTTGCCATTCCTTCTGGAGTCGCATCTTTCTTTAATTCTTGCACCAATCCCGTTTTCTTGGTCACGTGATCTGTGATATAAAACGCATCTTGGTTTTCATTGATTACCTGAAAACTTTGAATCATCGTAACAAAATCCTCCAATTTTTGTTTGGTTCCAGAATTTAGTTTCAAATCAATCTTGTCAATATTCTGCATTACCTCAAAAATGGAACGCTTATAATGATTCGCGGCAACAGTCAATTTTTCGACAGTTGTATCTCCAATTCCTCGAGCTGGATAATTAATCACTCGCACCAATGCTTCTTCGTCTTTTGGATTGATAACCAATCGTAAATAACACAAAACATCCTTGATTTCTTTCCTTTGGTAGAAGGACAAACCACCATAAATTCTGTACGGGATATCGCGTTTTCGAAGAGCATCTTCCATCGCACGAGATTGTGCATTGGTGCGATACAAAATAGCAAATTCACCATTTTTCATTTGGTGCTGCATCTTTTGTTCGAAAATTGTGCTAGCCACAAAACGCCCTTCTTCCGCGTCAGTAATACTGCGATGCACTTTTATTTTTGGTCCAAAATCATTTGCTGTCCAAACAATTTTGTCTAATTTGGTCTTATTCTTATCTATGATTGTATTTGCAGCTTCTACAATATTTTTGGTAGAACGGTAATTCTGTTCCAATCGAAAAGTTTTCACTCCTTCATAATCCTTTTGGAAATTCAGAATATTATTGATATTGGCACCTCGAAACGCATAAATACTCTGCGCATCATCGCCCACTACGCAAATATTTTGGAATTTATCCGACAATGCTCGAACAATCAAATACTGCGAATGGTTGGTATCTTGGTACTCATCGACCAAAATGTATCGAAATCGATTTTGATATTTAGCCAAAACCTCCGGAAAACGTGTCAGCAATTCATTGGTTTTCAACAATAAATCATCAAAATCCATAGCGCCAGATTTGAAACATCGGTCCACATAATTTTGATAAATTTCGCCCAAACGAGGCTTTTTACTCATCGCATCTTGTTCCTGCAATTCAGGATTATTGAAATAGGCTTTTACGGTTATCAAACTATTTTTATAACTGGAGATTCTGCCCAAAACTTGTTTAGGTTTGTATACATCTCGATCCAATTGCATTTCTTTAATGATTCCAGAAATCGCTCTTACAGAATCCTGGGTATCATAAATCGTGAAATTCGAAGGATAACCCAATTTATCAGCTTCCGATCGGAGAATTCTTGCGAAAACAGAGTGAAAAGTTCCCATCCAAAGATTTTTGGCTTCACTGGAGCCCACAATATCGGAAATACGCTTTTTCATTTCGCGTGCCGCTTTATTGGTAAATGTCAAAGCCAAAATACTAAAAGCATCCACTCCCAAACTCATCAAATAAGCAATCCGAATCGTCAACACACGCGTTTTGCCGGAACCAGCTCCAGCAATAATAATCATAGGTCCGTCTTTTTGGAGTACGGGTTCGCGTTGGGCTTCGTTTAATTGGTCAATATATTTGTGCATAAAAATTTTCTGTTGAATGCAAAATTAAGGATTTAAGAATTAAAAAAAGTATAAATTCAATTCAAACGACGAACCATTTTAGCCAATTATTTTTTTTGCTTTTGGACGCAAATAAAACGGATTCGCTAAAACGAAATCGCGTATAAAAAAGGATTTATTTATATGAAATAATTTTAAAGTCAGTTTTTATCTGCATTTTTACGCAGTAAATCTTTTTTATCCGTGTTCCCTATTCTACTTATAAAAAACATCATAAGCAAAGCGAATCATAGTGCCAGTG
>CAMDGJ010000317.1 GCA_945897545.1 Flavobacterium psychrophilum | reverse complement strand
CAAGCATAATTACGGCTATGGCGAAATATGCCAATGTAAAAAATGTTTATATTGCATGGATTGGAACCCGAGATATTCCCTATTCTTACAACGAATTACCCACTCCAGCAGTTGACAATCATATGATAGCACTGTATAAAAAAGGAGACGAATACATCTTCCTTGATGCTACTGACAAGGAAACACTTTATGGAATTCCTACCGGTTTTATCCAAGGAAAAGAAGCTTTGTATGGCGATGGAGATTCCTATAAAATAATCCCGGTCCCAATAGTTCCTGCCGTAAAAAATGAGATAAAAGAGCAAGTAAAAATTAGTGTCGAAAAAGACAAACTCGTAGGTTCTGGTAAAATAGAATTCAATGGCTACAACAGGAGTCGAATATTATCTCGTCTTGGAGATGCTACGAACAAAACTAAATTTGAAATGATAAAAAGCCTTGTTTTAAAAGGCAATAACAAGTTTAATTTAAAACAGTATACTGAAGAAAATATAAAAGATAGAGACAAGCCGTACCAAATAAACTACAATTTTGATTTAGAAAATTATATCGTAAAAGTAGATAAAGAAATATATGTCAATTTATTTTTGGATAAACCTTTAGAAAAAGTAATAGTTGAAAAAGCGCGCTCTTCACAATTTGAATTTGAACATTTAAATTATATAAACAGCCAGTATGAAATGGAGATTCCAACAAACTGCACCTTAAAATATTTACCAAAAAACTTTAATTTAGACAACAATTACTTAAAAGCAGATTTTGTTTATGAAGTAATAAACAACAAAATAATTTTAACAGTACAGCTCAAACAAAAAAAATTGATGCTGGATAAACCCGATTTTGAACTTTGGAACAAGACTATCAAAGAACTAAAAAATAATTACTCAGACACACTAATTCTTCTAGAAAAATAATGAGACACAAGAATTCATTTTCAAAATTATCTTCTTTTACTTCAGAGAAAGTTGGAGTGAGGCTAAAAAATATTTTTACTGTATTGGCAATTTTAAGCTCAAGCTTATTTTATGCACAAGAATACTCTTTTAAAAATTATGATTGGAACGATAAAGCAACAGCTATCGAAATTCCAGAAAAATATAAGAACGATAAAGAAGTGATTCTGGAACATATCTCAAAAATAGAATTTGTAATCTCGGGAAAATCTGCCATTCAATACCAATTACTGCACGAGAAAATATTCATCAATTCAGATGATGCTATCGAACGCAATAATAAAATTTATATTCCTTTTAGTCTAAACGAAAGTGTTTTAGTAAATAAAGCCAGGGTTATTTTGAAAAACGGAACGGTCATCAATCTTGACAAAAAAGACATCAAAGAAGATGTTGACCAAGAAAAAGGAATGAAATACAACTACTTTGCCGTGAATGGACTAGAAAAAGGAGCCGTAATCGAAAAAATTTATGTGCTACAAGAAAGCCCAGAGTTTACGGGACAAACTATTAAAATGCAAGATGAATATCCAATTGCTAACTTGAATTTTGAATTAATACATCCAAACTATCTGATTTTTAAAACCAAATCTTACAACGGATTAAGCGAACCTAGAATCGATGACAAAAAGTTGGAGAACTCAGTCGTTCTCTCCATTACAGAAAAGGATATTCCTGCTTTAGACAATGATGAGCAATACTCCAATTGGGCTTTACAACTAAAAACATTTCGATTCAAATTAGATGAAAATCAATTATCAGGTGGCAGAACCTTAAACAGTTTTAAAGAATTCTCAACAGGTATATATGAAAGACTAAATCCTGTTTTAGACAAAAAACAACAAAAATCACTAGACGACTTTTGCGCCTCAATTCCTAAATCTGATGATTTGCAAGAACAAATTTGGAATATTGAAAACAAAATCAAAAAAACAATTGCCTACGACAGATACATTGATACAAAAGAAAACATATCGGCAATCATTGATACAAAACAAGCAAATCAAACTGACATTCTAAAAATATATGTAGCTGTTTTCAAAAACTTGAAAATCGAAAACAATATGGTTTTCACGTCAAATAGGTACAAAATTCCATTTGACAAAGACTTTGAAAGTTTCGAAAACTTAAGTGAACTTTTATTCTATTTTCCAACCATCAACAAATATTTGACACCAACAGAAATTCAATATCGAATTCCACTCTTTCCTCCCACTAATGCCAATAATAATGGGTTGTTTATCAAGGAAAAAACATTTTCTGGAGTTAAGGTTGGTATTGGCGAAATTAATTTTATAGAAATCCCGGGAAGTGAAGTCACTCACGATGTGATGAACATTACCGCTGATTTTACTCAGGACATCGAAAATCCGGTAATTACAAGTTCCATTTCTTTTGGTGGATATTCCGCTTTGAATTTCCAACCCATCAAAGATTTCGCATCGGCTGAACAATATAAAACGGTCTTGAAAAGTATTGCCGAAAATTACACCGTTGAAGCAGAATACAAATCCTTGACAACTGAGAATGATGGGACGGAATTTATAGGCAAAAAACCATTTGTCCTAAATGTAAGTTTTGAAGGGAAAGACCTTACCAAAAAAGCGGGAGGAAATTACCTATTTTCTGTGGGTGAAACCATAGGCAAACAAATGGAATTCTACCAAGAAAACAAAAGATCATTGCCAGTAGAAATCGATTATCCGCATTTATATACTCGGAAAATTAAAATTTTATTACCAAAAGATGCCACAGTAAAAAATCTAGAGAAATTCATAATGGATTTTAAAACGGAGATCAATGGGAAAACGGAGGCTGCCTTTGTAAGTAACTATTCTAAAAAAGGAGATGAAATCACAATAGAAAATACTGAATTTTATCAAATCATAAATTATCCGCTGAGCAAATTTGACGAGTACAAAGCTGTTATCAATGCTGCAGCTGATTTTAATAAAATCGTAATTGTGGTTACGAAATAAAGCTTTTTTCAACCCTATCAGGGTTCAAAACCCTGACAGGGTTTATATTTCATTTACGGTTTTGGGTAGCGCTTTCGAATATTCCTAATTAACTCTTCAAGTCCATTAAGTTTTAGTTCATAAACTAATTGCAACTGCTGTCCCAGCTCTCCCTTAGGAAAACCTT
>CAMDGJ010000316.1 GCA_945897545.1 Flavobacterium psychrophilum | reverse complement strand
CTACGATCTTATCGAAAGACTTGAAGCGAAAATCCTTTTCCCTTTTAAATCCAAAAAAATATCCCTAAAATTCATTGCGAAACTAACACGTAGGTCGCACCAATTACGCTCCAACTCGTTTATATGTATGATAAAATCATACAAAGCCACCCAATTCTGGGTAGATAAGTATGATAAATTAGTAATAATAAGCTAATGTATAGATTTTTATTGCAAATAATAAAAAATGCTACTCAAACTTCCAATTTCTCTGTTGTGCTTCGGTTTGAAAAGTCCAAGCCAAAACGCGGCTCGTTTTTTGTCCTTGCGCCATTTCAATCGTTTTTACTGTTGCTACATTTACTTTGTTTAATGTTTTGTAAAAACTGGAAAGATTCTCTTTTTTAGAAACCAAAGTCGTATACCAAAGACATTGCATTGGGTATTTAGCACTTTCGAAAATCATTTGGGTTACAAATCCTGATTCTCCACCATCACACCATAATTCGGCATTTTGACCGCCAAAATTCAAAACAGGACTCGTAGTTCTAGTGTTTTCTAGCGCATTGATTTTACGTATAGCTGCCTTTGTGGCTTCTTCTTGGGAGTTATGAAATGGCGGATTGCAAATCGTGAGCGAAAATCGATCTTCGGCTGTGATGATGTTTTTGAAAATAAAACGCGATTCGGTTTGCAATTGCAAACTGATGGCGTCCATTAATTTCGGATTGTTCTCAATTATTTTTTTACAGTTTTGAATGGCTTTTTCGTCGGTTTCAGTTCCAACGAATGACCAACCGTAAACGGAATTTCCTAAAATAGGATAAATACAATTGGCGCCAACGCCAATGTCTAGCACCTGAACATTCTCTCCTTCAGGAATAATGCCGTTGTTGTTTGAAGCGAGTAAATCAGCGATATAATGAATGTAATCTACACGTCCTGGAATGGGAGGGCAAAGATAATTTTCTGGAATATCCCAATTATGGATATCGTAATTGGCAATTAACAAGGCTTTATTGAGTGCTTTTGCAGCTTTCGGATTACTGAAATCTATGGTTTCATCCGAATCCCGATCGTTATCGGGACTGGAATTGTATTTATTTTCTGCAACAAATTGTTGTAATTCAGGGTAATAGCTAATTAACTCGTCAAAATTATATCCTAATCTGTGCTGATTTCTGGGATGTAAATTGGTTTTTTCGATAATCGTTTTCGACATCTCTTAATATGTAAAATTGGGTGCAAAGGTACAAAATTTAATTTTTTTTTATGTTTCCTGTTAGTTATTTAGAAGTTAAATAATTGGTTGTTTTTATTTTTTTGGAAAATGCTAGAAGTTTTAAAAAAAAGAACTGTAGTTCTGAGTGTTCAGATGGCAGGTTTCAGATTTCATAATTACGATTAAGAGGTTTAAACTTCTACAATATCAAACATAAAACATTTTGATTTCACTAGAATTTTTTATTTTTTACAACCTGATAACTGAATTTTGTTAACTGCCATTTGCGGCTTAATCCCAACATTCCATTAGTAGTAGGTCACCTAGTTCGTGTTCTATAATGACGATTCCGTCTGCAATAACGTGGTTGCTGCTTCCGGTTCTGTAGCCAATGGTTAGGGTGTCATTTTTTAATGGATAAAATAAATTAGTAGAGTGGACACCAATTACATTTCCTATTGGGATAAGGGAAATAGTAGTACTTGCTGGATACCATTTTTCGTATTTTTTTGGTAATAAAAATACTTTTGAATGGTCATCGAGTATCACAATTTTTAACAAATCTCTATATCTAGTTATATTTGTGAGGTTTGTTATGGTATGATCGGCACGTTTTCCGGTTGCCCAAACTACATTTGCGGCAGGAATTTTTCGATCGATGAGATAATCAAATGCTTTTTCTAAATCGGTTTTGTTCTGGTCAGGTGTGTGCACTATTTCTAGTGGAAATTGTTTTTCTTTATAATAATTAGCGTCGAAACCTCGATCGAAATCACCCAAAAGGACATCAACTTTTATTCCTAATTCCAAAACGCGTTCCATTGCTGAGTCTAGCACAATAACTAATGGAGACCATTCGAGTAATTGTCCTAATAATTCAGGGTTGCAGGCAGCGCCGTTTGCAATGATTAATGCGGGTTCTTGGTCATCGCGAACGATATGGTGTGAGGACATTTGATTTTAGATTTTAGAGTTCTGATTTTAGATTTCAGATTTCAGATTTTTCGGTAAATGTACAAAAATCTAAAATCTAAAATCTAAAATCTCAAATTGTAGCCCAGACAGTAGTGAAAAACAAAACAGCCTTAAAAATTTTAGTTTTACTAGGATTTAAGAACGACCAAAGGAAGTTCCTTGAAACCTTTGGAAAACTGTTTTTAAGGCTGTTTTTTTGTAATGAATGGCTGGGATTGGCTCCTTATTGAACCTCGTAATTTTTGATATCGGCTTCGCTCAAGGAGAAAAACCCCAATGCATAATTATCAAAATCTGTTGTGTTGACAATATTTCCTCTCACGGTTGCGGCCGGAGATTGAAACGGTGCTCCGTTGCTGTTGCCTGCCACGCTTATTAATATTTTCATATAATTAGCGTAGGTTTTTGAAATCCCAAAATGTCTTATGTCTATTTTGTCGCCTACTTTCAAATCATTATTTTGGGAAGCGCTAAAAATTTCATTTCCTTGAAAAAAGGTGTCTTCGCCCACAAAATAATTGTTTAACAATTGATTTTGATAAGAATATCCAAATAAATAATAATTTTCTTCGCTAGCGGGATCATTGAAAAACGTCTTTATTTCTATAGTTTTTCCGTCGAAACCACCTTGGTTGTCTTGCACAATCTTGGTTATTGGTGCTACTGGTTTCAGAGTTTCCGTGGCGGTATAAGTTTGACCATTGCTAATGACCGTTAAGGTGTAAGTTTCGTTGATTGTGGGAATAAAATTGGCGCAAAAATATTCTCCTGTGTTGGGTTTTTCGGTAAAATTAAAAGTAATATTGGAACTATTTTTTATAGAAACCGTGGCTCCAGAAACTTTTGGAATTACAGTGCTGTAATAGTCCGAGGTCGTCGTTAATTTTATATTTTGCTCATTTCCGGATGTTCCTTTGTACCAG
>CAMDGJ010000315.1 GCA_945897545.1 Flavobacterium psychrophilum | reverse complement strand
CTTACAGCTTCAATGGCTTCCTCTTGGCCCACGACGCGTTTGCGCAAATCTTCTTCCAGATGTAAGAGTTTTTCTCTTTCACCTTGCAGCATTTTCATCACTGGAATTCCAGTCCATTTGGCGACCACTTCGGCAATGTCTTCGCGGGTAACTTCTTCCTTGATTAAAGAACTTCCTCCAGATTGATTTTCTACTAATTGTTTTTGGAAAGCATCCAATCGTTCCTGAGCTTCTTTGATTTTTCCGTAACGGATTTCGGCCACTTTTCCGTAGTCGCCTTCTCGTTCTGCACGTTCCGCTTCGTACTTGAAGTCTTCAATTTCAGTTTTTACAGCTTGAATGTTATCGACTACATCTTTCTCAGATTTCCATTTGGTGAAGACTTCGTTGCGGTCGTCTTTGAGGTTGGCCAAATCCATTCCCAGCATTTTGAGTTTGCTTTCGTCTTTCTCTCGTTTGATGGCGGCAATTTCGATTTCCAATTGCATAATTTTTCGATCCAAAACATCCAATTCTTCTGGTTTGGAATTGATTTCCATTCGGATTTTAGAAGCCGCTTCGTCCATCAAATCGATGGCTTTGTCAGGTAAAAATCGGTTGGTAATATAGCGTTGCGATAGTTCGACTGCCGCAATAATCGCATCGTCTTTTATTTGTACTTTATGGTGTGTTTCGTATTTATCTTTGATTCCTCGAAGGATGGAAATTGCACTTTCGGTATCGGGTTCTTCAATCATAATTTTCTGAAAACGGCGTTCAAGAGCTTTGTCTTTTTCGAAATATTTTTGGTATTCGTCTAAAGTCGTTGCACCAATGGCACGCAATTCTCCTCGAGCCAAAGCTGGTTTCAGAATATTAGCTGCATCCATTGCCCCTTCGCCACCGCCGGCACCAACAAGGGTATGAATTTCGTCAATGAACAGCACAATATCGCCTTCGGCAGCAGTAACTTCTTTTACGACTGATTTTAGACGTTCTTCGAATTCTCCTTTGTATTTTGCTCCGGCAATCAAAGCTCCCATATCGAGTGAAAATACGATTTTGTCTTTCAGGTTTTCTGGAACATCACCGTCTACAATTCGGTGTGCCAAACCTTCGGCGATGGCGGTTTTACCAACACCGGGTTCACCGACTAACATTGGGTTGTTTTTGGTTCGACGCGTCAAGATTTGCAAAACTCTACGAATTTCCTCATCACGACCAATTACGGGATCGAGTTTGCCATTTCGGGCCAATTCGTTGAGGTTTCGAGCGTATTTATTCAAAGCATTATAGGTTTCTTCCGCAGATGCTGAGGTTACACGTTCGCCTTTTCGAAGTTCCTCAATTGCAGCTTTTAGTCCTTTTTCGGTTACGCCTTGGTCTTTTAAAATTTGGGCAACCTTGCTTTTGGAACCAAAAATAGCCAATATTAAATGTTCGATGGAAACGAATTCATCATTCATTTTCTTGGCAATGATTTCTGCCTCATTGAGTGTTGAGTTTGCAGTTCTGGAAAGCATAATTTCGCCACCGGAAACTTTCGGAAAGCTTTGAATGGTGCTGTCCAATATTTGTTGGAACAACGGAACATTTACATTTAGTTTTTTCAAAATAAAAGGAGCCACATTTTCATCGACTTCAAAAACAGCCTTGAAAATATGTTCGTTTTCTATTTGTTGTTGTCCAAAACTCTGCGCCAATTGCTGTGAAAGCTGGATTGCTTCCTGCGATTTGATAGTAAATTTATTGATGTTCATATCAGCCCCCTAACCCCCAAAGGGGGAATTCCTATTAGGGGTCAATAGGTTTTTAATAATTTATTCCCAACTTTCACTTAGGTGAAAGAACTAAATTAGGTTTATAGCTATTCCCCCTTTGGGGGTTAGGGGGCTTTTGTTTACCTTTGTCAAATAATCGTCAAATGTTATTCCACCTTTAAAGTTACGACAAAATGACTGAAAGCAAGGTGATTGGATGAGACATAATGACTTAAAAAAAGACAAAATGGGTGTATTTAATTCAATATTCGGGAGTTCCGAGAATCAAGATTCTTCTTCAAATAAAATTAATTGGATTCCACTACAAGATTTGGGTCAGTTGAATGAAATAATGAATTTTTCAAACGAAAAGCCGGTAGTGATTTTCAAGCACAGCACCCGTTGTAGCGTCAGTAGATTTGCTCTGAAACAATTTGAAAACGAGTTTGATTTAGGGGATAAAGTAGATGCTTATTTTTTAGATTTACTGGAACATAGAGCCATTTCTAATGAAATTGCGAGTCGTTTTGGAGTGTATCATCAATCTCCGCAATTGCTATTGATTAAAGACGGAAAATCGGTTTATGATGTTTCCCACAGCGATATTGATGCCGAGGAATTGAAGGAGAAGTTGTAGTTTTTGATTAAAACATTTACCGCAAATTCGCAAATTAAAGATTCAAATCTAATTTGCGAATTTGCGGTTTATTTTTTTGTTTTAAAAACTTTCAAAAGCCAATTTCATTTTGGCTGCAATTTCTTTCAAGCAAAGGTTATTGATACTTCCTTCGTGGGTATGTTTGGTTTCTTTTGGTGATTGAAAAGTACCGTTTTCCAGTTGTTCGGCAACGGCTTTGTAGGCATCTCTAAACGGCATTCCGGCAACTACCATTTCGTTTAAAGTATCCACTGTAAACAGATAATCGTATTTTTTATCAGCCAGAATATTGTCTTTTACCTTGATGTCTTTGATGGAGAAAATCGCAATATCCAAACAAGCTTTCAGGTTTTGAATTGCTGGAAACAATCCTTCTTTCAACAATTGTAAATCCCTGTGATACCCACTTGGCAAATTGTTTGTTATAAGCGTGATTTCGTATGGCAAGGCTTGAATCTTGTTGCATTTCCCACGAATCAACTCGAAAACATCTGGGTTTTTCTTGTGCGGCATAATACTAGAACCTGTTGTTAAATGGGCAGGTAAACTAATAAAATCAAAATTCTGGCTCATATACAAGCAAACGTCCATCGATAATTTTGACAAAGTTGCCGCCACGCTACTCATTGCGAAAGCTACCGTTTTTTCTGATTTTCCACGGCTCATTTGTGCCGCGACAGAATTATATTTTAAGGTTTCAAAGCCCAGTTCCTGAGTCGTAAAAGTTC
>CAMDGJ010000314.1 GCA_945897545.1 Flavobacterium psychrophilum | reverse complement strand
TGTCTTATTTATGTCTTATGTTTCCTGAAAGTTTATTTTTGAAAAAATAAAAAATGTTTGTGTTGAAATTTGTTTACACCACCTTACACTCATTTTTAGATTGCAGATTTCTGATTTAAAAATAAAAAAGTGGAACCTTTTGATTTCCACTTTAGTTTTGAAGTTAATTTTGTTCTTTTACCATTTTATTTGCTTCGTCCACTTCCTCCCAAGAGAATTCCCTTAAAGCATATCCCGGATTTCCTTTTATCATTAATCTCAAGAAATTATGTTTTTTTAATGATTTGCCGATTTTGTTGATGGTTCCTTCATTCAAGTTAATCTTTGCCTTTTCCGCTAATTTAGCTCCTATTTGAGATGCGTTTAAAAAATGTGTGGCATTTTCCTTGTCGCAAGGTTCAAACCACGTTAAAAGCAATTCTTCCTCTGGACATCGCAATTGGTATTGTTCGTTGTTTTTGGTTTTTCTTCGTCGTTTTCGTTACCCAAGTCCCCTAAATTGCTACGTTCCCCACAATGACAAATGGGAGCCGCTGCAAGAATGCTTAGTAGAAATTGGATTGTTTTACGCTATTAAGCGGTGTGATAATTATTTAAGTCCGTTTGTCTTTTGTGGTTTTATCAAAGGCGATGAGGTTGAGCATAGTTCGGAGGCGGGAGCGGACTCTGTTGCCGTAATTGTGTTCTATTTCGCTAGCCGATAGATTTGTGGTGATGTGGGTTTGGATTTTTTTTGAGATAAAAAGGTCGTATCGGCTGAGTAAAATTTCAGCCATCACGTTACATTCGTTGCCAAAATATTTGAGGTTATTTTCTGTGCCTAAATCATCGAAGCAAACCGTTTTTGGGTCAGGATATAGTTTTCCCGCGCTGTATTTTTGGATTATTTCGTAGCCGTCTTGGATAAATTCAAAGCTGATGTCGCGGCAGGGTTTTAAATAAAATTTATAACCTGCAGGGGCTAAAATTTTCATTAAATTCATAAGCGAAGTTTTGCCGCTGCCGACTGGGCCAGAGAGTAAAATTCCTTTGTTGAGGTCTATATTATACTGAAAACAAGTTGGTTCGTCTTTGAGGAAATAAGCGATAAGTTTGTAGATTATGGGATAATCATTTTGGTGGATTTTGAAATCTTTTCCGTACAATTCAATGCCTTTTTTCTCGAGCCAGATTATGATATTTTCGTAATTATTTTGTGATTTAATCTCTTCCATTTTATATTAAATTTCTTTCATTTTTAAGCTCGATTTTGGTTGTTTTACAAAAATACTGTTTCGGTCTGATACTAAATTAATACTACAATGGCTCTGAATAGTCCTTTTCGGTATCTGTATAGAGTTTTTTTGCTCGATTTGATACATTGTGAGGTGCGGTAAATTTTGGAGCGTTTAAGAGCCAATTTTGCGCTGCGGCTTGCCAATTGACCATCGGGGTTTTACCGCCGACCAGCCAACCAACGCTGGAGAAATAATTGAAAAATTTATCGGCTTCGATTTCGGGGAAGTTTTGTTGGTGAAAATAGGCTTTGACATTTTCGATTGTCGGCTTTTCATCCTTCGACTGCGCTCTGGATGACACGATCGAAGTGACAAGAAATTCATTCTTTTTTTCGCGCAACTTTTTTTCTTCTTGTGCAGTTTCGTTTTCTAGGATTGCTTCGTTCCTCGCAATGACATCATCATCTTCAATTTTTTTTTCTTGCTCGTCCAAGTTTAAACTGTTTTTAATGTTTTTATTGTTTGTAATGTTTGTATTGTTTATATATGATACCAGAGCTTGTTCACTACCTGTTCGAGAACCTGTACCAGTACTAGTGCAGAGCTTGTCTACTACTAGTCCATTAACCTGTTCGATAAGTTGTTCATTTTTTGATGTGGCTTTCTTATCGATTTTAGTGATTGGTTTTAGGTTGTCAGAAAAATTAAGTAGATAAACAATACTGCCTTTGAATGGATTGTATGATGGCTCGTAATTTATGTAGCCGAGCGCGTGTAAGTTTTTGAGACATTTGTGATAAGTTCCTTTGGAACTGATTTTGCTGATGCGCATTACCTCATCCCGAGAAATACTGATTGGATTTTTGAATCGATTGCAATTCCAGAATTGGAACAATGCAACATATAAACTTACGTGTGTTGGATTTAATGTTTTGTCGATGGCGACTTTTTCGAAAAATCCTGTGAGGTGTTTTATGTAATTCATATTTTTAATTTTAGAGTTCAGAGTTTAGAGTTTGTTTGATGTGATACATCGGCAGTTTTAGTAATGGTGCGTTTGGTGTTTTATTAAGATAGTTGCTGCATTGAGGGATCGGGAAACATTTATCCTCACCCCAGCCGCTCCAAAGGAGAGGGAGTGAAATTTGATTTATTTGCGATTGAATAAATTAGGCGTTGATTGTACTGTGTTGCCTTCGATAACTTTTTCTAAATCGTTGCTGCAATAATAGAGGATACCGCCAATTTTTGTGTAGGTCAGTGTTCCGTTAATGCGGAGGTTCTGTAATGTTCCTGGGGAAATGTTTAATAGTTTCCGCACTTCGTTTGATTTGAGCCATTGTTTTTGTGGTTGTGGTTTTGAATTAAAAATTGCGTTTAAATCAGAAAGAAGAAGTGATCGGAATTCGTTCAAATCTTCGCGTGTAATAATTTGCTCACGATACATTCTATTTTTGTCTGCGGAGTTCGCGGACTTGTTGGTTTCAATTGCCATAATAGTTGGGTTTAATAATTAATTATGGTGCAAATATGTATGTTTTGGTTGAAATAAAATCACAACTTGTTCCCCGTTGGGAACGATTTTATTCAAACTAAAAAACAGTATTAAAATGCTTCACCTTTATCGCTCATTCTTTTTTCTAACTCCTGCTCTAAAGCACTTATAAATTTTGTTCTATCGGTCTTGCGCTCCTTTATTTCAAGGAAAGTTCGCCGAAATTGCCCTAATTCAATTTGTAGCATTTCTTCAAAAAAGGTTATAATTTCTTGTAATTCGGCGGTACCATTATTGAAAACTCCTTTGGCTTGAAATGCATAGATTAATTCGATTAAAGCCACTTTTGTGGCTGTCCAAGTGATTTTCCCTTTCGGTTCAAGTTGTGATTTTGTTTTGTTATTTTTGTGATTTAAA
>CAMDGJ010000313.1 GCA_945897545.1 Flavobacterium psychrophilum | reverse complement strand
AAACGTAAAACTCAAGGGACTGTCTTGGTGGTTTACCCGGAAAAAGTTAGAGCGCATTATTAATGACTTGCATAGCAATCAAGAAATCGATCTGGTGGAAGCAACTGATTGGACAGGAATCACTTCTTTTATTCAACCCATAAAATGTCCGATTGTAATAAGACTTAACGGCTCCGATACTTATTTTTGTCATTTGGATAATCGTCCTGTACAATGGTTTAATAAATTCAACGAACGAAGAGCAATTCAAAAAGCCGATGGATTACTATCAGTAAGTCAATTCACGGCGGATTTGACTAATGAAGTTTTTAGACTTCACAAAGAATTTACCATCATTCCAAATTCAATAGACGTTGGTTTGTTTGACATTAGTAATGATAATTTCAATAGCAATGCTGCCATCATTGGAATTCCCCCTTCGGGGGCTAGGGGGCTTTTATATTTTGGTAGTCTTATTCGAAAAAAAGGATTGTTAGAACTCCCTTTTATTTTTAATGAAGTAGTCAAAGTTAATTCTGAAGCCGGACTCATTTTAATAGGAAAGGATGTTCCTGATATACTAACTAAAAATGGTTCTACCTGGGAAATGATGCAACAACTATTTACTGCGGAAGCTTTGCAAAATGTCAGTTATTTGGGCAGCGTTTCCTATCAAGAGATAAAAGCTCACATAAATAAGGCTACGCTCTGTGTTTTTCCTTCCTTTGCGGAAGCTTTGCCTGTGTCTTGGATTGAAGCTATGGCCTTGAAAAAACCCATTGTTGCCTCGAACATTGGTTGGGCAAACGAAATTATTGAAGATGGTATAGAGGGTTTTTTAGTTCATCCCAAAGATCATAAAAAATATGCAGAAAGAATATTGGAGTTGCTGGAGAATCCTGAAATGCAGTTAGAGCTTGGAATTAAGGCTAGAAAAAAGATAACCAATACCTATAGTGTGGAAGTAGTATCAAAGCAAAGTCTGCTATTTTATGAAGATTTAATTCGAAAGAAATGAATTATCTAATGAAATCCGTACAATTTAGAAAAAATGAAATCATTACATTCGTACAAGAAACCATAAAAGAGATAGTCGATGCTAATTGTTTACCATAATGGCAATAAAGCTTTGGAACTAAGCAACACAGATGGTACTGAAGTTGCAAAAATGAATCCCTTAACTTTAGCCGAAGTTCTAGCGGCATTAGCCATTGAATATCCTGAAACTCTTTTTGTATGGTGCCATATTATTTTAAAAGAGCACTTGAATGTTTCGGAAATAGAGCAATTTTTTCATCATAAAAAATTATTATTATCTTATAATCCCTATAAAGCGATGTATCTAGATAATAGCATTGGCTATGTCGAGGAATCTCCTTTTATAAAAATAAATAAAGAGGCTACCTATCCAACTTGGCAAATGAGTAGCGCTGTTGGAGGAATTCATGCTGAGGTGCTTTTGGCTTTAAAAGGTGAAATTCCTTTGGAGAGGGATTTCGACTATTTTTTAAGTTCTTTAGCCAAGCTGGGAATGCGACAAGGATTATTGTGTTATTCTGAACCCAATCTATTAAAACCGCAACACAAAACAATACCAACAAAAACATGTAGCTACACCCTTTTTCGTTTTGTGAAGCAACATTATAAAACCCAATGGGTATTTTTATTGTTCTTTGATTTAATGATGTACGAACGTAAGTTCGCAATCTGGCCATTATTTTTTTCGCTTTTTCACAAAAATAGAAGCAAGGCCAATATTAATTTGGATGCTGTAAAAGTGCAGTCCTCAAAAAAAGTAATTGATGCAGCAACTGTAGATGTCATTATTCCAACTATTGGTAGGAAGAATTATTTATTTGATGTGTTGAAAGATTTTTCAAGACAAAGCTTATTGCCTAGCAAGATCATCATTGTGGAACAAAATCCAGTAATGGGAAGCGCAAGCGAATTGGATTATATCCAAAACGAAGAATGGCCATTTGAAATCCAACGCTTTTTTATTCATCAAGCCGGTGTCTGCAATGCCAGGAATTTGGCCTTGAGCCAGACGCAAAGTGAATGGGTTTTCCTAGCGGATGACGACAGCCGTTTCGAAACCACTTTATTGTTTGATATTTTTAACAAAATCGAACAATACGGCAATCTCGCGGTAACTACAGCCTATCCTCAAAAAAATGAAATAAAGTTGCATGCAAAAGTGTTACAAAGTTCCACTTTTGGTGCGGGTAATAGTTTTGTACGAAGAGACATTATGAATCAGCTAAGATTTAATATGGCATTAGAATTTGGTTATGGAGAGGATGTCGATTTTGGCAGGCAATTGCGCAATCAAGGATACGACATTTTATATTTACCCAAACCCGAAATTCTTCATTTAAAAGCTCCAGTGGGAGGTTTCAGGTCAACGCCGGTGTTACAATGGCAAAACGACATTATCCAACCCAAACCGTCGCCAACGATTATGTTATACCAAATATTGCACAATACTAGGGAACAAACCTTAGGATATAAAACCATCTTATTTTTTAAATATTACAAGTATCAAACGATTAAAAGCCCCCTTCACTATTATCGTAATTTTCAAAAACAATGGGAACGAAGTGTTTTCTGGGCGAATAAATTAAAGCAAGAAAATGAAATTTAGCCTCATCATTTGCACCTATCTGCGTCCTAAACCTTTGCTACAATTGCTGCAGTCAGTTCGGGAGCAAACACTGTATCCCAATGAAATATTGATCGTTGATGGCTCGACAAACGATGACACTGAACTAATCTTAAAAGATAATCAGTTTGCTGATTTGTACTATTTTTTAGTTCCAACTGAAAGTCGAGGATTAACCAGACAGCGAAATTATGGAATTGAAAGAGTAGGTAGTACAATAGAAGTGGTTTGTTTCTTAGACGACGACACGATTTTAGGAAAAGATTATTTCGAGCAATTACTGAAAACGTACGAAATACACCCAGATGCTGTGGGTGTTGGAGGATATATTAAGAATGAATCTGAATGTGAATTTGTAGGGGATGATTACCAAGCCAGAACGGACGAATTTTATTTTGATGGCTGGAAACGGAAGGACGGCAGTCGGTATATCCTCCGAAAAAAATTGGGTTTGGATAGTGATTGCCAACCAGGTTTTTCGCCAGCTTTTTCCCATA
>CAMDGJ010000312.1 GCA_945897545.1 Flavobacterium psychrophilum | reverse complement strand
ATACGCTTCCATATCTTTTACTAAAATTTTAAGGATATAATCGTAATCACCGCTCACGTGATGGCATTCTAAAACCTCTTTAAGCTTGACAACTTCACTTTCAAATTTGGTCAGGAATTCTTTGGTGTGTTGTATGAGTTTGAGGTGACAGAAAACCACAAAACCTTTTTCGACTTTCGAACGATTAACTAAAACAACATATTTATCTATAATACCTTCTCTCTCTAATTTCTTAATACGTTCATAAACCGCAGTTACAGAAAGGTTTAGTTTTAGTGATAATTCCTTTGTTGTTTTTTTGCAATCGCTTTGCAAAAGTAAAAGCAGTTTTTTGTCAATGGAATCCAGCGTCATTTGTTTGGTATTTAAGGTCAGCAATAAAAACTAAAAATATTTAATTTTCGTATCAAATATAGATTAAAAATCTAAAATTATTTAATATTTAAGTTTTTAAATCTAAATAATTACAATAGTATTGATTATAAGTCTAAATAATTAGAGCTTTGTTATTCAAACACAAAAAAACCACAAAGATGAAATTCAATCCAGCAGATGATATTCAAGATTTACAGTACTTTGGAGAATTTGGAGGAGTAAATCCTTCTATTTCAGATAGTTCAACTTATACTTTTCTATCTGCAAAAACAATGTTCGATACTTTTGAAGGTAATGCCGATGGTTGCTATTTGTATTCGCGACATTCCTCACCCACTAACTTGTATTTAGGGCAAGCTCTCGCAGCAATGGAAGGAACGGAAGCTGCAAATGTTTCTGCTTCAGGAATGGGAGCCATCACTCCTACCCTTTTGCAACTCTGCGGTTCTGGAGATCACATTGTTTCAAGCCGAACGATTTATGGTGGAACCTATGCTTTTTTGAAAAATTTTACTCCCAGATTGGGTATCAAAACCACCTTTGTCGACATCACGAAAATGGACAAGGTTGAAGCTGCAATTACGGCTGACACCAAAGTTTTGTATTGTGAAACCGTGAGTAATCCTTTACTCGAAATAGCAGACATTACTAGTTTGGCAAAAATTGCGAAAATACATAATATCAAACTGGTCGTCGATAATACTTTTTCACCTTTATCCGTTTCACCCGCAAAATTAGGAGCCCACATTGTCATTCACAGTTTAACGAAATATATTAACGGAAGTAGTGATACGCTTGGCGGTGCGACTTGTGCATCACAAGAATTTATTGATAGTTTGAAGAACGTGAATAATGGCGCAAGTATGCTTCTGGGACCAACAATGGACAGTTTACGTTCGGCTAGCGTGATGAAAAACTTGAGAACATTGCATATCCGAATGAAACAACACAGCCACAACGCAATGTATTTGTCAGAACGCTTTGAAAAAGACGGTTTAAAAGTGGTTTATCCCGGTTTGATAGGTCATTCTGGCCATAATTTGTATAAAAGTATGATCAATCCTGAATATGGTTTTGGTGGAATGATGACCTTGGATGTTGGATCTTTGGACAAAGCCAATGAATTGATGGAGTTGATGCAAAGCCAAAAACTAGGTTACTTAGCTGTAAGTTTAGGCTTTTACAAAACCTTGTTTAGCGCTCCAGGAACTTCAACATCCAGCGAAATTCCACTAGAAGAACAAGTAGCAATGGGATTGACAGATGGATTAATTCGTTTTTCGATTGGGTTAGACAACAACATTGAGCGTACTTATCAAATGATGAAAGAATGTATGGTTGAGCTTGGAGTACTTGAAAATCAAATTTTAATATAGAATACATTTCAATAAATTAAAAAAATCCCGATTACTCGGGATTTTTAAGTATAAATGAATGCGAAAATCTATTTTCCAAAAATGTGTAACTCCGTAAATTCTGTATCAATAATTAGACAATTGTCTTTTTCAAAAGTCTTTCTATCAAAGGTAATTATCTCATTATCAATTTCAATTTCATTGACACCAAACGGCAAACCAAAAAGATTAATTTTAAATTTAGAATAGCTTGTAATGTACTTACCTTCTTTATGTAATTGAACAATTAATTCCTTTTCCTTTCCGATGGTTTGCAACAATAATAAACTATATCGCCCCTTTTTGTAATCATAACCATCTTGAGCATCTTCATAAATTTCTGATTTCTCTTTTCCTTCTTTGAAATATAAATCTAAAGTCAATTCATCAATTTCTAATTCACCAACATATTGTTGCACGGGATATTTTGGAATTATGGCTCCTGCTTTTACAAAAATTGGTATTTGGTCAAATTTGGTATCAACCCAGATTTCTTTTCCACCAGAAATTAATTTGTTAGTCCAGTAATTGTACCATTGACCACGAGGAATATACATTCTTCTCCCTAACGAATTAGGCTCAAGAATTGGGCAAACTAGGATTTGATTACCAAAAATAAACTCATCATTACGATAATGCGTTTGTATATCGTCTTGATCGTAATATACTAATGGTTTCAGCATAGGAATTCCTTCTTCAATATATTGCCAAAACATAGTGTATAAATAGGGTAACAATTGATATCGTAGGTTGACAAATTTTCTAGTAATATCTATAACTTCCTCGTCAAAAGCCCAAGGTTCCTGTTCACCGTGATCGCCAGATGAATGCGTTCTGCAAAATGGGTGAAAAACACCTAATTGAATCCAACGTGCATATAATTCACCTGTTGGTTGCTCTGCAAATCCTCCAATATCTGAACCTGTGAATCCCATTCCAGAAATACACATTCTTTGCACTTGAATATTAGCTATCCACAAATGCTCCCAAGTGGCGACATTATCTCCTGTCCAAGAAGAAGTATATCGCTGTGCCCCTGAATAGGCAGATCTCGTAATTACAAAAGGTCTTTTTGGATAAGCAAATCGTTTTACACCGTGATAAGTAGCTCTTGCCATTTGGGTTCCATAAATATTATGGGCTTTTCTATGACTACATGGATTTCCATCATAATTATGGCGAACGTCCATTGGGAAAGTTTTGTTTGGAACCTCCATTACAGCTGGTTCATTCATATCATTCCAAACTCCTTTTACTCCAATATCAGAAATTAATTCCTTAAACAAACCAGCCCACCATTCTCTAACTTCGGGATTAGTATAATCTGGGAAATTACATTCTCCAGGCCAAACTTTTCCTTTCATAAAAGGACCATCAGCTCTTTT
>CAMDGJ010000311.1 GCA_945897545.1 Flavobacterium psychrophilum | reverse complement strand
TAGCCAATAACACGTTCTAAAACACTTTGAGGAGCATGTTTAAGTTTTCTAGTTAGTAAATCAATAGATATATTTTCCATTTTTAATATTTTTTAGATAGGTACTTCATTGCAATTGTAATTAAACAAAATTAAGTAAAATTTTCATTGGTATCTTGCTTTGCACCTATTTTCGAATTTTGCCTTGTTCTAACAATTGGTTGTTTGACTTTTAATAATTTTATCATTAGTTGTAAAAGTCTTAACCCTAATATTTCAAAAACTCCAACAACTCCTTTTCAAACCTTTCTTTCGGTAAATACTGGTCTTCCAAGACTTTTGTAAATGGAATTGGACTGTCTAAACTTCGCTATACGGGAGCATCTAATTTTAAGATAGTTTGTTATGTAACTAGAAAATTAAAAATGAGAATTTGAAATAGGCAAACTTTTTAATTCAATTAACAATTTTCATCGACGAATAAATCAGATTATCGTTATCGACCTCTAAAATGAAACTATCATTTGAATTTAATTTTTCAATTTTAGATAAATTATTTTAGATAATTAATAGTAAATCCGCATTCGAAATATTACCTAAATTAATCTTAACCAACTTATTGGGGGTGTTTTTTAAATAATGACTATCTCTGAAATCGGCATCTTTTGTAATCAATATTAAGCCGTTTTGGTCTGCATAGTTTGCGATAACACTATCTTTGGTATGCCATTTTTCTAAAATTGTATTGACGTGAATACAATCGTGATTTTTAGAAATTAAAAATTTTACAAGTTTTATAGAAATATGAACATCACAAAGAAACTTCATTAATTAATGTTTTGTAGTGGTTGACCTGACAAATACATTCCAGCAAATTTTAAACTTGCCAAAATATCTTCGTTTTCAAGTTCTGGATGATCCTCTATTATTTCTTCGATTGACATTCCGGAACCCAAAAGGTCAATAATCATTTCAACTGACCAACGCATTCTTCTAATTGCAGGTTTTCCGTGAACAATTTCTGGGTTTATTGTTATTCTGTCGAATAAATTCATAGTTTGAAATTTAGATAACAAAAATACAAAAAATGTAGTACTATTTTAATTTTGTGTTTAAATGATTTATATGCTAATTTGATTGGATTTTAAAGATAACACCTTTAATATGCCAACAACTCCAACAACTCCTTTTCAAACCTTTCTTTCGGTAAATACTGGTCTTCCAAGACTTTTGTAAACGGAATTGGACTATCTAAACTCGCAACACGTTTTACTGGTGCGTCAAGGTACTTGAAACAGTTTTCCATAATTAATGCCGAAATATCACTAGCAATCCCACCAAATAGGGAATCTTCTTGGTAAATAATGGCTCTGCCTGTTCTCTTAACTGAAGCGTAAATAGCTTCGGTGTCCAAAGGTTGTAAAGTTCGCAAATCTAATAGATCTGCTGAAATAGCTGAATTTTTATCTAAAGTTGCCAATGCCCAATGCACTGCTGCACCAAAAGCGATAATCGTAACCTGATTTCCTTCTTTTAATAAGGTCGCTTTTCCTAACGGAATAGTGTAATAATCGGTTGGCACGTCTTGGTAGACACTTCTATACAATTGTTTGTGTTCAAAAAATAAAACTGGATTGGGATCATTTATGGATTCGTTCAACAAACCTTTGGCATCACCAGGAAATGCTGGATAAACCACTTTCAAGCCAGGAGTTTTGGTAAACCAGGCTTCATTAGTCTGCGAATGAAAAGGGCCAGCTTGTGTCCCGCCACCGCAAGGCATTCGAATAACCACATCGGCTTTTTCCTGCCAACGGTAATGTGATTTTGCTAATAAATTAACGATTGGATTAAATCCTGTTGAAACAAAATCAGCAAACTGCATTTCGACAATAGCTTTATATCCGTTGATCGATAATCCCATTCCAGCCGAAACGACCGCGCTTTCGCAAATGGGTGTGTTGCGGACACGTTCTTTGCCAAACTGCGCCACAAAGCCATCGGTTATTTTAAATGCACCACCATATTCGGCGATATCTTGCCCCATAATGACCAAGTTTTTATGACGTTCCATCGATTGTCTCAAGCTGCTGGAAATAGCGTCAATAAAACGGATATTCTTGATTTCATCAGAAGGTGTAACTTCTTGAAATTCAAAAGTTTTGTACACATCATTTAATTCTTCTTCATAAGTTGCTTCAATCTCAGGTTCCCCATTGGCAAGAGCCAGATTTTCATCAATTTCTGCTTTTATTTCATTTCTTAGAGTGGTGTCAAACTCTTCTGAAAGGATTCCGTTTTCGGATAAAAATTTTCTATAATTTTCTACAGGATCTTTAATGGCCCAAGTATTTATCAAATCTTGCGGAACATATTTGGTACCACTCGCCTCCTCGTGACCCCGCATTCTGAAAGTTTTGAATTCCAATAAAACAGGTCGTGGATTTACGATCATCGAAGCTTTCAATTCTGCTAATTTGTTGTAGACTTCGAGGATGTTGTTTCCATCTATAATATGACTTTCCATTCCGTAACCAATGCCTTTGTCAGCCAAGTTTTCGCAACGGAATTGTTCGTCTGTTGGTGTCGAAAGTCCGTAACCATTGTTTTCGATAATAAACATCACGGGCAATTCCCAAACCGCTGCAATATTCAGAGCCTCGTGAAAATCTCCTTCAGAAGTTGCTCCTTCTCCAGTAAATACAGCGGTTATCTTCCCGTTTTGTTTTAGTTTATTCGCCAAGGCAATTCCATCAGCAACGCCCATTTGCGGTCCGAGATGCGAAATCATTCCGATAATCTTGTATTGTTGCGTTCCAAAGTGGAAGCTGCGGTCACGACCTTTAGTAAACCCATTAGCCTTGCCCTGCCATTGCGAAAAAAGTCGGTACAACGGAATATCCCTTCCCGTGAAAACTCCCAAATTTCGGTGCATTGGCAAGATGTACTCATCTGCATCGAAAACTGCGGTAACTCCAACAGATATGGCTTCTTGACCTATTCCAGAAAACCATTTGGACACTTTTCCTTGACGAATAAGTATCAACATTTTTTCCTCAATTAATCTTGGTTTTAGTACTCTTTTATATAAATCTAATAGTTGCTCGCTATTAAGATTTTTGCTGTCGAAAGTCATTGCAATCGTTTTTTTTGTAGCCTGCACTGAACGAAGCCGAA
>CAMDGJ010000310.1 GCA_945897545.1 Flavobacterium psychrophilum | reverse complement strand
ACTTCAATCAAATCTTTCTCCATACTCTTGAAATCAGTGTGTAATTGCTTGATAAAATAAGCCACAATCGAGAGTAGTAAGGTGATAAGTGTTCCAAAAAGTGTAGCGATGATGTTGATATTTTCCATTTTTTGGACTTTTTAGAATTGAAAATTATTTTCAATGATCATTGTATTGTTTTCAGCTTTCGCCAGTGCTACTAATTTTGGATAAATCATTTTGTAAGCTGCAACACTTTGAGTAACTTGAAAATTGCCATCAACAAATTGGAAACCAAAACCACAAAGCGGACACCCGGCAGTTTCTTTGATAGTATTTCCAGTATGGATATAAACAAAGTTGAAATTTGGCAAACCGGTAATTTCAATCATTCCCTGGTGCAGCTTTCCAAATGCTTTTTTGTAATCCACATTTTTAGCTCCGTGAGTGTTCAACTTCAAACTAAATACTCCTTTCGGTATGGCAGTTTGAGAAGGGATTTTTACTTCTCTAATTTTATCCTCTAACAAATAGCATTGAAATATTCCGTTAATGTATAGCTGGCTCAATGTGCTTTCTTTGCCTTGGGCTACTCTTATTATTTTACTTTCCATAGTCTTGATAGATTTGAGATTAAACAAAAAATCCCTCACTTTTGGCGAGGGATTTTTGGAAGGTTTTTCTAAAAAGCATCCTCAACTTTCAAGCAGTTACCACTGGAAAACAAGTAGTAATTTGGTCCCACTTGTTGGTAAAACTCAATTCCGATACATTGTAAAACAGTAACATTTGCTGTTGGAAGAGCTCCACCAGGTAAAGTTGCTGTAACTGTTGTAGCAGGAACTGGAGCATACAAATCCAAGAAAGCACTGTATTGAATATCGTTTACCTCATTCAAATCAGCATCCATAGGATCATAACTGTTTGTGGTAGCGTTGTATTCAAAATCACTCACTACTGAAAGCGAAGTAATCAAACGAAAGTGAGTTGCACCTGATGGAGCATTAACCAAATTCGCTGGATTAAAAGCATCAACAACAAAATCACCAGTTTCTCTACCACCTCCGTGAGTTAATGAGAAAGGAGCATTGAAAATTCCATTGAAAGATGTGTTTTTATCAAACTCAAAACCTTTCAAGTAACTACGTTGTGTAGTGATTTCAATTTTACGGTAACCTCTGGCTTCCGTTTGGTCTTCAAGGTTGATTTTCTTCATAATAGAAGTTAATCTTCCAGTTACTTGGCTGTCGGCCATTTGTTTCATCACTTGAGATAAACCAGTTCGAACAGATTTCCCGGCTTTGGCACAAGCGCCAAATTCGTTCATATTCTCACGAGTTCTCTCAAATTCGGGAGCAGTCAACACTTGGTCGCCTGTTGGTCCGCCAACCATACCAGCGAAGTAGCCTTCCTGTCCTTTAATTTTGAAGTGTCGGATATCTCCAAGAGTTCCAACATACTTGATAACACCTTTTTGTCTTGCCATTTTTTTAAGATTTAAAAAGTTAATAATTAGATTAAATTCATAAGACAAATTTCAATGATTATCTTTGATTATCAATAACTTAAATAACTGTAAATCAATGCAATACAACGCAAAAGCACCGTACATAGTGGAAACCCATTGGCAAATTGAAGAAGTCCTTGATGGAGATAGCATAATCATTTGCAATCGTTTCACTCAAATGAAAAAAGAAATCCGACTTTATGGCTTGGATGCGCCAGAAGTAAAACTAAATAGGAAGATGAAAGAGGACGAGGAGAAAAGCAGTTTACCTGCCCAATTATTGCTCCAATTTGGTTTGCAATCCTTGCAGTTCGTTTTGTCGGTTGCACCGCCTAAAACGGCTGTAACAATCATTACAGAACAGGAGAACTACTACGACTACTGGAACAGACAATTAGGATATGTAATATTACCAGGAGGAGAATGTTTGAATGATTTGCTTTTGATCAATGGGTATGCAAAAGCAACACAAAACTATTATTGTGGACGATTAGCGGAATACCAAGCAATGAACCGCCAAGCGCAGCTTAACAGTACTGGTATATATAGCTTTGTAAAAAGTTTTTGATTTGTTGTACTTATGTTGTACTAAATGATTTTTAAATTTTGTGAGTACCAATAAAATATATACTTCACAAGCGTATTAAGACTAAACTGCTTTTATAGGAAGTTCACTTGGCGGTTTGGTTTCCTATTACACCATTTTGAAATATCCTGAGGTTTTCGGGAAAGCAGGAATTTTTTCGCCCGCATTATGGTTTAATCAAGAAGAAATAATTGAATTAACAAAAAAAACTCCAAAGCTAAAAACCAAATTATATTTTCTTTGTGGCGATAATGAAGGTGATGAAAGCGATAAAAAAATAATGATTGAAAACCTCAACAAAATTGATGATTTGATTTCAGAAAAAAGATGTGAATGCAAGAATTTGACAAAAAAAACAATCGTCAAAGGTGGTCAACATAACGAAAAATTATGGCGTGATGGTTTTGTAAAAGCGTACCTTTGGCTTTTCTAAATAATTAAGATTATGACAAATAACGATATATTCAAAAAACTTCGTGTCGCATTGATGCTGCGAGATGATCAAATAGTTGAAATTCTAGAATTAGTAGATTTTAGAATTTCTAAAACAGAATTAAGTGCTTTTTTTCGTGGCGAAGACCACGAGAATTATGTAGAATGTGGCGATCAAGTATTGCGCAATTTCCTGAACGGATTAGTGATTCACCTTCGTGGCACAAAAGAAAACCCCAAGAATCCAACAGCTGTTTTAGCCAAACACAAAGCAGAAATTCCTTCAAAAGAAGGACAGAAAGAAAGACCCGAATTTAAGGCAAAACCAAAAGATGAAGACCGCGCCAGAGGAGATCAAAGCCCATCTAAAACCAAACCTGCTGCAAAAAGAACTTCTAAAAAGGAATTCCCAAAAGGGAACAATAAAATACAAGTAGTAGAAAAAGTTAAATTCAATTTCGGGAAGAATAAAAAATCATAATTGTGAAATCGCCACTATTAAAGCGTTTGTTGCAAACAATTGAAAAATCATCGAACTCACATGAAAATAAAATATTGTGAGATAAACACCTATAACTAAAATGCGGCACGAGCGAAAGCGAACTGGCGAAGCATACCATATATGACCGCTGAAAAATTAAAATTTACATATATGAAAAC
>CAMDGJ010000309.1 GCA_945897545.1 Flavobacterium psychrophilum | reverse complement strand
AATAATAAGTTTTATTTATTAAATCGAAATATTTAGTGTTCATTTGATTTTTGTATTTTAGTTTAATTGTATTTTGAAATAAATTAAGCTAAAATTCAAACTCGAATATTGGAAAAAACAATTTGAAGCTTTTCGTTTTCGGCTTTTAGAAAAGAAAAAATATCAAAACTAAAAGTATCTTTTATCGCATAAAAACGTTTCAATATTCTTTGAAAAGAGCTATCGTTTTCGTTTTTGATGGAACTATAATTTTTTTGGTTTTGATTGTTTTTCATTGCTGCAAATGTAAAAAATATAATAGACGTAAACCAACCCTTTGTGTAAAAAAAGGTTAAGATTTATAATCTTGGAAAGCCTTTAAAATCAATTCGTTTTCAACAGATTGATTGATTTTTATTTTCCCAATACCATCAATCAATGCAAATTGTATGTTTCCGTACTCATTTTTCTTGTCGTGAATGAGTAATTCCAAGATAGGATCAATGTCGTTTTCCTCAAAAAAAACGTCATCATATATGGCTTTGATGGTAGTTTTGATTTGATTGTATTCTTGTAGGTTTATCAAATCTTTTTCCAATGAAATATAACTTTCCAAAATCATCCCTATGGCAATAGCTTCTCCATGTAATAAAGTAGTTTTGTTTTCATTTTTCAGAAAATAGCTTTCTATGGCGTGACCTAAAGTATGACCAAAGTTTAATGCTTTACGGATATTTTTTTCAGTGGGATCCTGCGTTACAATTTCATTTTTTATTTCGACAGAGCGGTAAATTAATTCATCAAAATCCGCAAAATCAATCGCTTTTAGATCTAGGAACTTTTCCCAATAATCCTTGTCGTAAATTAATCCGTGTTTAAGCATTTCGGCAAGACCAGATCGCATTTCATTTCTTGAAAGTGTACCTAGATATTGTGTATCGATTATTACCATTTTAGGAACATTGATAACACCAATTTGGTTTTTCAAATTACCTAAATCAACGCCATTTTTTCCGCCAACAGATGCATCAACCATAGCAAGCAGTGTGGTTGGAATATGTATAAAATCTATTCCTCTTTTGAATGTTGAAGCCACAAATCCGCCTAAATCAGTAACAACACCACCGCCAAGGTTAATAACGAGACTTTTTCTATCAGCGCCAAGTTCTGTCAAAACATTCCATAATTGTACACAAGTCTCGATATTTTTATTGTGTTCACCTGCTTCAAATTCAACTATTTCAATGGTAAGATTGGTTTCAAGATAAGGAAGAAATTTCGACAAACAAAACTCTTCAGTATTATTATCAACTATAATAAATAGGTTTGAATATTTACTTTGGTTTAAGAACGCATTTAAGGATTCATATCCATTTTCGTTGAAATGTATGGGATAATTATTGGCTAGAATTGTTTGCATTTTATTTTATTAATTGAAACCGCAAAATAAGGGAATTTTTGCTTAATAATTTTGAAAACTCTGTTTATATTTGTGTAAAAATTTGACAAGTAGTGAGAAATTTATTCGATAACACACAAATTGCCTTTTCATTAAAAAGTGATACCGAACTAGACAGGGCTTATTTTCTTTTCAAATTAATTGATAACCAGCCCTTGGTTAAGATAGGAACTGCCGTGACAAATTTTGCTTTGAAGGCAAATTTACCAGTTGAGGGTTTAATTCGCGCTACTGTTTTTGACCATTTTTGTGGTGGTGTAAATGAAGATGATTGCATTCCTGTAGTCGATAAAATGTTTGTAAAAGGAGTTTCATCCGTTCTTGATTATTCCGTTGAAGGCAAGGAGGAGGAGGAGCAATTTGATGCTGTTTTAGAAAAAACCTTGAAATTGATTGCTTTCGCCAAAGAAAAAAAGGCGATTCCGTTTGCGGTCTTTAAACCAACAGGTTTTGGACGTAGCGATTTATACGAAAAGATTGGTGAAGGAAAAATATTGAATCTTTCAAAAACCAAAGAATGGAATAGGGTAGTAGCTCGTTTTGATGCAGTATGTAAGGCAGCTTACGATAGTGATGTAGCCTTGTTGATTGACAGCGAGGAAAGTTGGATGCAAGATGCTGCTGATAATGTGGTCGAAGAAATGATGCAGAAGTATAATAAATTGAAACCAATTGTTTACAATACATTGCAAATGTACCGCTGGGATCGATTGGATTATTTGAAAAAATTGCATAAAAAAGCTAAAGTTGCTGGTTTCTTTATAGGAATGAAACTGGTTCGAGGTGCTTATATGGAAAAGGAAAATGAACGTGCCATTGAAATGGGTTATCCTACACCAATTTGCGCTTCGAAAGAAGTAACGGATGAAAATTATGATGCTGCTGTGAAATATATGGTCGATTTTATTGAAACGATGTCTATTTTTGAAGGAACCCATAACGAATCCAGTACCAAATTCTTAATGAATTTGATGGAAGAAAAAGGAATTAAATCAACTGACAATAGAATTTGGTTCGGTCAATTATACGGAATGAGCGATAACATCAGTTTTAATTTAGCTGCAAAAGGTTATAATGTTGCAAAGTATTTGCCTTTTGGCCCTGTAAAAGATGTGATGCCTTACCTTATTCGTCGTGCAGAAGAAAACACTTCAGTGGCAGGTCAAACTAGCCGTGAACTAGCAATGATAAAAACAGAGAGAAAAAGGAGGAAAGGGAAATAAAACGAGTTTTTAGTCTTTAGTTTTCAGAATTAATTTAAGCCCGACAAGTTTTCAAAACCAGTCGGGTTTTTATTTGAACTTATTTTAGGAATGACTAAACTGTAATTTGCTTAAGTTTTTATAAATCCCGTTTTTCAAATCAATCAGTTCCTGATGTGTTCCTTGTTCCGCAATGATACCTTTATCAAGAACCAAAATCTGGTCGGCACTTCGAATGGTCGAAAGACGGTGCGCAATAATAATGCTTGTTCTTCCTTCCATCAAAATTTCTAAAGCTTCCTGAACTAGCTTTTCACTTTCGCTATCTAATGAAGAAGTGGCCTCATCTAATATCAAAATACTTGGGTTTTTAAGCAATGCTCGAGCGATTGCAACTCGCTGTCTTTGCCCTCCAGAAAGCTTAACTCCTCGTTCTCCCACGATAGTCTCAAATTTTTCCGGGAAACTTTCGATAAAACTTAAAGCGTTAGCTTGTTTTGCAGCAATTTCTATTTCTTCGGTGGTTGCAT
>CAMDGJ010000308.1 GCA_945897545.1 Flavobacterium psychrophilum | reverse complement strand
TCCGGCACGATTCCGTTGATGGTTACGCGACCTTCTTCTATGATTTTATCTGCTTCTCGACGCGAACAAAACCCGGTTTCTCCTATGAATTTGTTAAGTCGTTTTAGATTTTCTTCCATAAAACAAAAGTAGTCAATTTTCTTGGTTGTGATTTCTAGTTATGTTATTCGTCAAGGCGCCCGCTTATACTATTTTAAAACATTTTTCGCCACAGATTCGCAGATTAAAAAATAGATTACAACAGTGATTAACAAAGATTTCAAAATTAATCAAATAATCTTTACTATTAGTGTACTAAAAAAGGGATTAAAAATCTGTGAATCAGTGGCAAATTTTTCAAAAGCGAATGTTCTGGTTATTCCGTTTCAAATAGAAAATGCGCTATTTTTACATACAAGTCCTCATCGTGTAGTTTATGTCCCAATCCTGTAGTCTCAATGAATTGAACATTTTTCCAACTACTGGCTATTTTTTTTCCTTCTTCAAATAATACAATGGTATCATCAATATCGTGCACTAGCATGCCTTTTACATCTAGTTTTGAAGCAAATTGTTGCGCTGTGAATTGATCAAAATCATGATTTATTAGGGCTGTATATTGCGCTTCTAATGCTTTTGAAATTTTTTTGTTTAAACTTAACAACCCAATGAACTTATTAAATATAATTTTGAAGTCACTTGGAGCACCTAAAATCACCATTTTTTGAATCGAGGGATTTTGATATTTGTATTGATAATACAAACTTGCTTTTCCTCCTATTGAATGACCTATAATATATTGTGGTTGGTATTTTTTAACTACGATATCGATAAATTCAGCAAACTTTATTATGTTAAATTCTTTGCCGCTCGACAATCCTTGTGCTGGCCCATCAATAGCTATGACAGTACTGCCAGATTTCTTCAAAATAGGTAACATTTTTTTCCATCGTGAGGAATTGCTTTCCCAACCGTGAATTAGTAGTATACTGTTTTCATTCCCTTTCCAAATGTAGGTCTGAATGGAATCCTCATTATTTTTAATGGTTTCTGAATGGGCATCTTGTAGTGATTTAGGTAGATTTTCCCGATTTAACTTTCCTTTTCTTGGTTCACTAAAAAAAGTATGGGCAAGCTGGGTCGCTTTTTTTAGAAATACATAACTCATCAGGTTAATGTAAAAACCTATGGATTTCGTCAATAAGAAGTAAAATGCTTTTTTCATAGTAAAAAAAAGTCCCGATAAATATCGGGACTTAAATAATTTTAGAATTTAGCGAAAAGTTTTTCCATTTTCTCCTTTTCTTCGGTTGCTAATACACTGTCAATTAATATTCTTCCAGAATGCTCATCCGTGATTATTTTTTTTCTAGATGCAATCTCTACTTGTGTTTGTGGCGGAATCGTGAAGAATGATCCTGCCGATGCTCCTCTTTCGATAGAGACAACAGCTAATCCGTTGCGAACGCTAGATCTGATTCGGTTGTACGCAGCCAATAATCTTTCTTCGATTAATGCTTGATATTCTGAAGATTTCTCGGACAAAAAGGCTTCTTCTTTTGCAGTTTCAGACATAATAGCGTCTAATTCTGATTTTTTATGTTTTAAGTGATTCGATTTAGTCTCTAATCTCTCTTTTGATTGTGCAATTATTTCTTTTTTGTGTTCGATAGAAGCTTTCATTTCTTTGATTTGCTTCTCGGCTAATTGAATTTCTAATTCTTGAAACTCAACTTCTTTAGTCAAAGAGTTGAATTCTCTATTGTTTCGAACATTTTCTTGTTGTTTTGTATATCTTTTGATTGACTCTTTATGTTCGTCAATTGCATTTTTCTTTACCTTGATAAGATCTTCGATAGTTTCAAGTTCAGTTTTCAATTTTTCTGAACGTGTACTCAATCCTGCAACTTCATCTTCTAAATCTTCTACTTCAAGAGGAAGTTCACCTCTTACGTTTCTGATTTCGTCAATTCTAGAGTCAATTAATTGTAAATCGTAAATTGCTCTTAATTTGTCTTCAACACTCAATTCTTTTGTAGTCGCCATATTCTATTGTATATAAGTACTTAACTGGATTTGTATTTTCTTCTGATAAAACGACTGCAAAATTAAGGATTTTTTTCCGAAGAAAATCAACAATATAATTTTTTGTATAGCGTTCGCTTTCAAAATGCCCAATATCAGCTAAAAGCAACTGATTTTCAGCTTCATAAAATTGGTGATACTTTAAATCTGCAGTCAAAAAAACGTCAGCTCCAGCCTGAATTGCGTTTTTTATCGCAAAACTTCCTGAACCGCCTAGTACTGCAACCTTTTTTATCGGTTTTCCTATAAAGGCACTGTGCCTGATTACTTCAGCTTGCATTTTATCTTTTACAAAGTTGAGGAACTCTTGCGCATCCATTGGAGTACTTAATTCTCCAATCATTCCTAGTCCTATATTCTGATTTTTATTCTGCAAATCATAAATTTCATAAGCCACTTCTTCATACACGTGATTCTTGAACAGCGCTTTGAGGATTTTATTTTCCAAATATTTTTCGAAAGTCACCTCGATTTTGATTTCTTCGCTTTCTACAAATTCAAATCGCTCGCCAAATTCAGGATTGCTGTGTTCGTTGCCCATATACGTTCCAATTCCTTTCGAGTTGAAACTACAATTTTCATAGTTGCCAATGTTTCCAGCACCAGCATCAAACAAGGAATTTCGGAGTTTTTCGGCATTTTCAGGAATGGTATACGTGACTAATTTTCGAATGAAATTTTGCTTTGGAATTAGGATTTTTGTTTTGGTTAAACCCAATGCCTCACAAAATATTTTATTCACTCCGTCTTGATGATTGTCTAATGCGGTGTGAACGGCATAAATCGCGATGTCATTTTTTATGGCTTTTATAACAGTTCTTTCTACATAGTTTTTGCCCGTTATTTTTTTCAATCCATCGAATATAATAGGATGAAAGCAAACGACCAAATTACAATCTTTTGCAATAGCTTCGTCAATCACGCTTTCTAGTGCATCGTGGCAGACCAAAACTCCGGTTACTTCTCCTTCTTGATTTCCCACTAATAAGCCCACATTGTCAAAATCTTCGGCATAGGCTAGTGGCGCCATTTCTTCGAGAATTGAAATTATTTCTTTGATTTTCATTTTAAACACAGATGTCACAGATTTCACAGATTTTCAACTAAAAGAATTTG
>CAMDGJ010000307.1 GCA_945897545.1 Flavobacterium psychrophilum | reverse complement strand
TAAAAATTTCCATATTTTTTAGTTTTTAGCTATTAGCTTTTGGCTTATAGCTGTTTATGATTATGGTTTTTTACTAAAGGCTAAAGGCCAATAGCTAAAAATTATCTAATAAATCCTACTCCCGCCGTTGTGTTTGTAGCTGCATCTATTAATATAAAAGCCCCATTTGATTTATTGTCATTATAAGTGTCAAAGTAAATGCTTTTGCTCAATTTGATATTAACTTCTCCAATTTCGTTTATGGCTAATTGAGACGCTTCTTTTGTTCCTGAAAAATCAGTTGCAATAACATTTTTCACGCTGTCAATTTTCGCCAAAACTCTGTTTGTGTTGTGTTGCACAAAATATTTTGCTCCTGGAACTAATTTCTTACTATCCATCCAGCAAACAGTGGTGTTGATGTCCTTATCAACTTTAGGCAATTCATTTGATTTTACAATCATATCGCCTCTGGTAACATTGATGTCATTTTCTAATTCAATGGTTATTGAAGAACCTGCCGTTGCTTCATCAAATAGTTTATCAAAAAAGTGGATGTTGGTCACAATAGATTCTGTCAAAGAAGGCAATACCGTTACGGCATCTCCTACTTTAATACTATTTCCATATAATTTTCCCGCATATCCTCTAAAATCGTGGTATTGCTCTGTTTTTGGGCGAATTACAGTTTGAACAGGGAAACGTGCTTTCCCTTTTTCATATACATCCGTAGGTTCCAATGCTTCAAGATGTTGCAAAATAGTTTGTCCTGAATACCAAGGCATAGCGCCTAATGAATCTACCACATTGTCACCTGTCAAAGCGCTCAACGGAATGTAACTTACGTTTTGTTCTTTGAAAGTACTTTTTGCATTCAAGGCTTGAAAATCAGCTTTGATTTTATTGTACACTTCCTCTGAATAATCAACCAAATCCATTTTGTTTACAGCAACAATCACCTCCTTAACACGCAATAAATTATTGATGAAAAAGTGACGATAAGTTTGCTCAATAACACCTTTACGTGCGTCTATCAAAATGATGGAAACTTGTGATGTCGATGCTCCGGTAACCATATTTCTGGTATATTCAACATGACCTGGCGTATCGGCAATGATATAACTTTTCTTGGCAGTCGAAAAATAAATATGGGCTACATCAATCGTGATTCCTTGTTCACGTTCGGCAACCAAACCATCGGTAGCCAATGAGAAATCAAGATAATCATATCCTTTTTGCTTGCTGCTTTTTTCGATTGCTTCTAATTTATCTGTAGTCAACGATTGTGTGTCATACAACAATCTCCCGATTAATGTACTTTTTCCGTCATCGACACTTCCTGCTGTTGCTATTTTTAAAACTTCCATTTTAGTTATGTTTTTTGTTGGTGTTTTTATGTTTCTAAAAACCAACTTTTATATTTTTAATTTATGAAAAATACTCAATCTAATTATGTTTCTATCGAAATAATCGACTCCTGTTGCTCGTTGTTGAAAACTGTTCATATATCCTAATTCTACTGCTACTGCTGAACTAATTCCATACTGCAAACTGGCATATATTCTGTTTTGGTCAAACGTATTGTAAACTACATTTTTTCCTGCATTAATCATTATTTCATCATAAACAATGGCTTTGAGGTATTGCTTTTCATTTTTCCAAAAAGTATATTCTCCCTGAAGTCGATACCGAAATCTCCAAAAAAAAGTAGTTCCACTTGTCAACCCTTGCCTATCAACATTTTGAAAAAATCGTTCCTCAATTTGGAATCGTTGATTAAGCCCTATTTTATTCCAATTCATTTTCCAGGTAACATCTTGTTGCGATCGATATTCTGGAATATTAAATCCCAAATTAACTTTAGGATCTTGAGTTGCAACCGAAAAATAAACAAGACCAGCACCCAACTCCACTTGCTCAGAAATTTTGCGTCTTCCCTGAACTCTTACTACAAACAAATTCTGAACGATTGAATCTAAAAAAATTCTATTATCAAACTCTGAATGAATGGACCACTTTTGATTTAATTCTAACTGATTGTAATATCGTGTCCAAAGTAAATTTTGATGATCTATATTCTTTTGCGTTTGTGCCGTTACAACTGTACTTGCTAGGATAAAAAAAAGAAACGCTTTTCTAAAATTCATCTTTTCCTAAAAATACCCTTGTTGTTTTCTCTTTTCCATTGCAGCTTCTGAACGTTTGTCATCTATTCTCGCACCTCTTTCTGATATGGTAGAAGTTCTGATTTCGCCAACCACTTCAGCAATTGTAGCAGCATACGATTCAACCGCAGCAGTACAACTCATATCGCCAACTGTTCTAAAACGCACGATTCTTTCTTCGCTTTCTTCATCTTCTTCCTGATAAACAAATGGTGAATGCGACCAAATTAATCCGTCACGCAAGAACGTTTTACGTTTATGTGAAAAATAAATCGAAGGAATTTCGATTTCTTCTTGTTCAATGTAACTCCAAACATCTAATTCTGTCCAATTCGAAATAGGAAAAACACGAACGTTTTGGCCATTTTCTATTTTTCCATTCAATAAATCAAATAACTCTGGGCGTTGATTTTTTTCGTCCCATTGACCAAAATCATCTCTAACGGAGAAAATTCGTTCTTTGGCTCTCGCTTTTTCTTCATCACGACGAGCTCCGCCAATGCAGGCATCAAATTTGAATTCTTCGATTGCATCTAAAAGCGTTGTTGTTTGCAAACTGTTTCGGCTGGAATATCTTCCAGATTCTTCAATCACTTTTCCTTCATCAATAGCGTCTTGAACATTACGAACAATTAATTCCAAGCCCAATTCGGCAACCAATCTATCTCTGAATTCAATGGTTTCCGGGAAATTGTGTCCAGTATCAACGTGCAACAATGGAAAAGGAATCTTTGCAGGAAAGAATGCTTTTTGTGCCAATCGCACCAATGTAATCGAATCTTTTCCGCCAGAAAAAAGCAATACAGGCTTGTCAAACTGAGATATTACTTCTCTGAAAATGTAAATCGCTTCGCTTTCTAAAGCATTTGTTTTTAATATTGTGTTCATATTTTATTTTGTATTTAATTCAACGGATTGAAATCCGTTGCTTCAAAATGAATTGTTCCTACTTTTCAACGGATTAAAATCCGTTGCTACAAAATGAATCGTTCCTACTTTTCAACGGATTAAAATCCGTTGCTACAAAATGAATCGTTCCTACTT
>CAMDGJ010000306.1 GCA_945897545.1 Flavobacterium psychrophilum | reverse complement strand
ATCCCTATTTAATTGGCTTATTCAAAAAACGGATATTCAAAGAGCTAGTAAAGTAAGGTCTGCAAAAGGACTGTTGATTCATATCTTTGGCAAAATCGCTTCCGCTTTTTTAAACTTAATCTTTTAACCCTTGATTCGCATTAATAATTCATAAATTCCATTAATTGTAGCATAATAATATCAAAAATCTAATTTGGTATTTACTCAAAATGATTAAATTCGCAACTTAAACAAATGTACCATCTTCTCATGAACAAAAAAGTTGTCATCGTTTCCGCTGTCAGAACTCCTATTGGGAGTTTTATGGGCGGATTATCAACTGTTTCGGCTCCAAAATTAGGGGCAGCTGCTATAAAAGGGGCATTGGATAAAATTCAATTAGATGTAAATTTAGTTGATGAGGTTTTTATGGGCAATGTCGTTCAAGCTGGAGTAGGCCAGGCTCCTGCCAGACAAGCCGCTATTTATGCAGGTTTGCCAAATTCTGTGGCTTGTACTACGGTTAATAAAGTTTGTGCTTCGGGAATGAAATCGGTTATGTTGGGAGCTCAAGCAATACAATGTGGCGATGCTGAAATTGTGGTTGCCGGTGGTATGGAGAATATGAGTTTGATTCCGCATTATATACATCTGAGAAATGGCTATAAATTTGGCCCTGCCTCTATGGTCGACGGAATGCAGAAAGATGGACTGACGGATGCTTACGACAACAATGCTATGGGCGTTTGTGCCGACATGTGTGCAGCAGAATATAAAATTACTAGAGAAGACCAAGATAATTTTGCGATTCAATCCTACGAGCGTTCCGCAAAGGCTTGGGAAACTGGAAAATTTGACAACGAAATAGTTCCTGTTGTTGTACCTCAAAGAAAAGGTGAACCTATAATTGTATCCAAAGATGAAGAATATACGAATGTAAAATTGGACAAAATTCCATCCTTGAATGCCGTTTTCACAAAAGACGGAACTGTTACTGCCGCAAATGCTTCCACAATAAATGATGGTGCTGCAGCCGTAGTATTAATGAGTGAAGAAAAAGCTTTATCAATGGGATTAAAACCTTTGGCATACATAAGAAGTTACGCTGATGCGGCCCAAGAGCCAAAATGGTTCACCACAACTCCTTCAAAAGCTATTCCAAAAGCATTAGAAAAAGCAGGACTGACTATAAATGATGTAGACTATTTCGAGTTTAATGAAGCATTTGCGGTGGTAGGTTTGGCCAATGCAAAAATTCTTGGTCTTGACGATTTTAAAGTAAATGTCAATGGTGGTTCGGTTTCATTAGGTCACCCACTAGGATGTTCTGGTGTTAGAATAATTGTTACCTTGCTGAACGTTTTAGAACAAAATAACGGTAAAATTGGTGCGGCCGCAATCTGTAATGGTGGCGGAGGAGCTTCGGCTATTGTTATTGAAAGAATCTAAAAATTTATGATAAATGATAAATTTTAAAGGAATTACAGATAATTCAAAATTTAAAATTTAAAACAATAAAAATATATGTTCGGAATTTGTAATCTAGCCATAATACCCCTCCGAATTGAACCAAGTGATAGAAGCGAAATTGTTTCCCAAGTTTTATTTGGTGAACATTTTGAAATCTTGGAACAATCCAAGCAATGGTCAAAAATAAAATTGCAATTCGACGGTTATCAAGGTTGGGTTGATTCGAAACAATATCAAATTATATCAGAATCTGAGTTCAATCAATTGTCACTAGATGCTATTGTTTTAAATGCAGATTTGATTGAATATATTACGGGTCCAAATAATTTACTACAACCAATTCCGTTGGGTTCTTCTTTGTCATTTTTGAATCATTCTGACATCAATACTGGGAATTTTAATTTTGAGGGAACAAAAATTAGTGGCATCAAAACAAAGAAACAAATTCTAAATACTGCTTTTATGTATTTGAATGCACCCTATCTTTGGGGAGGAAAAACACCTTTTGGAGTGGATTGCTCTGGTTTTACGCAAATGGTGTACAAGCTTAATGGCTACAAGTTGTTGCGAGATGCATCGCAACAGTCAAAACAAGGAGAAGCATTGAGTTTTATTGAAGAAAGTGAAGCTGGTGATTTGGCTTTTTTTGACAATGAGGAAGGCAACATCATTCACGTGGGCATTATTATGGATGATAATTATATTATTCACGCGAGTGGTAAAATTAGAATAGACAGGCTCGACCATCTTGGAATATATAATGCCGAAGTCAATAAACACACACACAAACTTAGAGTGATTAAAAAAATTATATAAAAAATCCCGTCTAGATTTTTAATCAGGACGGGATTTTTGTTTCAATTAATTTTATTATTTTGGCTCTATAGCTTTTATTTTTTCTTTCAATGCCTTAGCTTCAGGCATCATTTCTAATGCGTTGTACACATTTAATAGCGTTTTTGATACGTCTATATTGGTAGGATCTAGCTCAACTGCTTTCTGAAGATACGGAATAGTGCTTTTGAATAAATCTTCTCGCTGAGTTTTCAATACTTCGTAACGTTTCATATCCTTTGTAGATGTTCCCAATTTATTCATTTCATCAATAATGACTTTCTCGTTCTCCAATTTTAAAGCTGCCAAATTGATATAAGCATTAATGTATTTTGGATCGATTTCTATTACTTTTTTATAATACTTTTCTGCATCTACAGGGTTTTTTGCATTGGCGCTAAGCACTCCTAAATTAAAAATCAAGTCTACATCATTTGGATTTTTTTCTAAAGCTTCTCCAACTAATTTTTTATAGGTTTCGTAATCTTTTGTCTCTAAATATAAGTTAGCCTCAGTCAAAATTAATGAGGTGTCGTCTGGATTTGTTTTTCGGGCATCAGCGATAGCTTTTTTAGCTTCTTCTACTTTTCCTTCTTGAACTAAAATCAAGGCAATGTTTTTGTATATTTCACCTCTTTTTGAAGGTATGGCTTCCATTCTTGGTTTTTCATGGGTACCAAGTTTCACCGCAAAATCTCTTTCTTTAGCAGTATTATACAAATCTTCTTGGCCTGTTAATTTATTCATTGCTAAATAACTAGTCCCTTTACCTGAATAATTCAATGTTTTTAACTCCCCATACAATTTAAGAGCTTCATCATACTCTTTTGCATTAACATAAGTAGAGGCTGCATAGTATAAATTGATAGTGTCTTTTTTATCTAATAAATACGCATCATATAATTTTT
>CAMDGJ010000305.1 GCA_945897545.1 Flavobacterium psychrophilum | reverse complement strand
TTAATTGGCCATTTGGGCGACAATGTCAAGATGCACTATTTCAAAAGTGATTCTTGCATTGGAAAATTTCCTTTGGCAACAAACGAGACTTATATTAATAAGGAAACTGGTGAAAAAATAACTTCTACAGAGTGGCATAACATAGTGGTGAGGAATAAAGCAGCTGAATTATGCGAAAAATATTTGTCGAAAGGAGACAAAATTTATGTTGAAGGTCGCATAAAATCACGTCAATGGCAAGCCGAAGACGGTTCAATTAAATACATCACAGAAATTCAGGCAGTTGATTTTACTTTTCTTGCAACCAAAAAGGAAATCGAAGGCAGTAAAGAAAATAAATCTATCGATCCGACAAAAAGCACTAACTTTGAACCAGAAAACGATATTTTACCGATAAATGATTTGCCGTTTTAATAGTTTAACAAATCTAAATCAATTTGGACCCGGAGCCCAGTTTATTTCTTCAATACAGTATCGATACTAATTTAGTATTTGGGTTTTTAGCACTATTTGTGTTGCTTTTATGTTCAGCATTAGTTTCAGGAGCTGAAGTGGCACTTTTTTCGGTATCGCAAAAAGATATTGATGATGCCGTTCTGGAGCAGCCTTCTAAAGGAAAAATTATTTCTAATCTTTTAGAAAAACCGAAAAAATTACAGGCTACTCTTCTTATTGCCAACAATTTTATCAATATTGGAGTAGTTATTTTGTTTTCTTATGTAGGACACAATTTATTTTCAGCTATTAATTCGGCTATTTTTGAATTTATTTTAAAAGTAATTGTAGTCACTTTTTTAATCTTACTGTTTGGCGAAGTTTTGCCAAAAGTATATGCTAGCAAAAACAACATTAAGTTTGCCAAATGGGTTGCTTATCCCGTATTTATACTTGATAAACTGCTTTCGCCAATAAGTTTGCCAATGCGAAAAGTCACCATTTACTTGCATAATAAATTAGGGAAACAAAAAACAAATTTCTCCGTTGATCAATTATCACAAGCTTTGGAACTTACTGATACAGAAGAAACGTCTACAGAAGAGCAAAAAATATTAGAAGGAATAGTAAGTTTCGGAAATACAGACGCTAAGCAAGTAATGAGTCCTAGGATGGATATCTTCGCCTTAGAAATTGAAGATTCATTTGCAACAATCTACCCTAAAATAGTAGAAAATGGATTTTCGAGAATTCCTGTTTATCGGGATAATATTGACCAGATAGAAGGCGTTTTGTTTGTGAAGGATTTGCTTCCGTATATTAGTAAGGAAGACTTCGACTGGAAATCGTTGCTACGAGAACCATTTTTTGTTCCAGAGAACAAGAAAATTGACAATTTACTCAAGGATTTTCAAAGTATGAAAAGTCATTTGGCTATTGTGGTTGACGAGTATGGAGGAACATCGGGCTTGGTTTCTTTAGAAGATATTATCGAAGAAATTGTAGGCGATATCAGCGACGAATTTGATGGCGACGACACTAATTTCTCTAAAATAGACGATAAAAATTATCTTTTTGAAGGAAAAATAAACCTCAAGGATTTTTATAGAGTCATTAATGTTGAAGAAGAGTTGTTTGAAATAACAAAAGGTGAAGCCGAAACATTAGCAGGATTTATTCTTGAAATTTTAGGAAATTTTCCAAAAAAAGACCAGAAAATTGCTTTCGAAAACTGCGTATTCACCATTGAAACGGTAGATAAAAAACGAATAAAACAAATAAAAGTGACCATTGATTAAATACAAAATGCTAAGAAAACAAAATGCAATTCCCTTACTTTTTATTATTTTAATTTCTGTCTTTAGCTGTAAGGATGAGGTTTTACCTAAACCTGCTAGCTATTTGAGACTGGATTATCCTGAAGCCGAATATGTGAATTTTGAAAATAGCGCTTACCCGTTTGCCTTCGAGATGAATTCAGAAGCTGTAATCAAGGGCGGAAAAGATTTTGGATTTACAATTACCTACCCCAAAATGAAAGCCACCATTTATTTGACCTACAAGCCAGTAAATAATAATATCAATAAATTATTGCGTGACGCTCAAAAACTAACCTACGAACACGTCATAAAAGCTGACGATATATTAGAACAACCTTATTTAAATCCAACCAAAAAAGTGTATGGAATGTTCTATCAAGTGGATGGAAATGCAGCGACAAACTCACAGTTTTATGTGACGGACAGCATCAAACATTTTGTAACAGGCTCGGTTTATTTCTATGCTAAACCTAATTACGATTCCATTATGCCAGCCGCAAGTTACGTTAGAAATGATATGCAACGGTTGATGGAAACTTTGAAGTGGAAATAAATTGTAAAGTTTTACAATCAAAAAAAATCCCAAATTTCTTTGGGATTTTCTATATAACAATCTAAAATACTTAAACGTTTTTCAAATTGATAATTTCTTGTTCGGTAAGCAATCTCCAGTTGCCACGAGGCAAATTCTTTTTGGTTAAACCTGCAAAAGCAACTCTATCGATTCTCAACACATCATAACTAAAATTTTCGAAAATAGAACGAACCACTTTAACGTTGGCCGATCTTAATTTCAGTCCAATTTCGCTTTTTGCTTCTCCCTCGATATAACTTACATCTTCAACAAAAACAAGGTGTCCGTCAAGAACCAGCCCTTTTTGGATTTTTTCTAAATCTTCGAATTTTAGATTTTTGTCTAAAGAGACTTGGTAGATTTTTGATGATTTGTTTGTTGGTAAAGTAAACTTCCGAATCATATCGGTATCATTGGTGAACAACAACAATCCAGTTGTATTCTTATCCATTCTTCCTACGGCCCCAATTTTTGCTGTGGTTGAACCTTTTACCAATTCTAAAACATTACGGTCTTCCTGACCCTCGTCAAGCGCCGTGGTAAAGTTTTTGGGTTTATTCAATAAGATGTATACTTTTTTCTCTGGAGTTAAAACGGCTCCATCAAAATTCACTATATCGCCTGGTTTTACCATATAACCCATTTCTATAACAGGAATTCCATTTACTTTTACGTTTCCGGATTGAATGTAAATATCGGCATCACGACGCGAACAAACTCCAGAATTTGAGATGTATTTGTTCAGACGGATTTCGTCTTTAACTTTAGGTCTTTTTGGAGCCTGATTTGGTTTTTTCTCTACTTTATCAGTAGTATCAGCAACTTTCTTAACAACTGTCTTTACTTTTTTAGGTCCTTGTGCCCTTTTTTGCATCGCAGGTTTTGGCTTA
>CAMDGJ010000304.1 GCA_945897545.1 Flavobacterium psychrophilum | reverse complement strand
CATTCTGAATTTGAAACTAATTTAATCGAAACAGAAACGCAATTACGTGTTTTATCCATCATGATTGATTTCATGAAAAATAAAGGCAAGTCCGAATTAGTGCCTATAGATATCATACCAAAGACTACTTCAGCTCAAGCAAATCCATTAATAGTCGAATACAATCAACTTGTGCTGCAGCGCAATAGAATTCTTAAAGACGGTACTTTAAAAAATTATGTGGTGACTAATTTAGACCAACAATTAGAAGAATTAGACCGTAATATTAAGGAAAGCTTAGTGCAATTGAAGTCTGGTTTAATGGTTAAAAGATCCGATTTAGAAAAACAAGATGATTTATTGCAAGGAAAAATAAACGATATTCCAACCCAAGAAAGAGAATTTAGAATATTTGACAGACAGCAAAAAATTAAAGAAGGAGTTTACTTATATCTTATTCAAAAAAGAGAAGAAACTGCGATTACACTAGCGGTAAAAGAAACTAATGCTAAAATTATTGACGCTGGACGAGCTGGGGAAAATCCTATTTCTCCTAAAAAAAGCGTTTGGTATCTTATTGCTTTAGCAATAGGAATTGGAATTCCTTTTGGCATATTACTTATTATCTTTAAGTTAGACAACAAAATACACAACGCTAGCGATGTAGAGATGCAAAGCAGTGGCGCACCTATTTTAGCCGAGTTGCCTACGCTCTTGGATACGACGGAATCTGCTAATCAAAGTGTAGAAGCGTTTAGAACCCTAGCTAATAATACTAATTTTATCACCCCAATTTCAGAAAATAACGAAGCTAGCGTGATTTTTGTGACCTCTTCTGTAAAGGGTGAGGGGAAAACCTTTGTTTCGTATAATCTGGCCAAAGCCTATGCCGAGCTGGATAAAAAAGTTATCATTATCGGAACTGATTTTCGAAATCCTCAATTGCATAAATATCTGGAAAAAGCCAGGAAAACGATTAAAGGGTTTTCTAATTATTTGTATGATCCAACCCTACAATGGCAGGATTTAGTGATTAAAGAGGACGATAGTCATTTTACATACGATGTTTTAACAGCGGGAGACATTCCACCTAATCCTACTTTATTATTGTCAAATAAAAGATTTGCTGTATGCTTTGAAGAATTAAAAAAACAATATGATATTATTGTTGTTGATACAGCTCCTACTTTATTGGTCACGGATTCACTTATCATATCAAAGTTTGCAGACACTACATTATATATTGTTCGTTCCGGTATAACCGAAAAAAGACTAATTTCTTATATCAATAAATTGAGCTTGGATAAAAAAGTAATTAATATGGGTTATGTGATTAATGATATTGATTTTACAAGTAGTTACGGATATGGCTATGGTTATCAGTATAGCTATAATTATGGTTATAATTATGGTTATGCCGAAGATTATTCTAAGAAGAAACTACCTTGGTCTAAAAAGATAAAGTCATTATTAAGGGGTAACAAGAAATAAATTCATTTCTTTTTAATACTTAAGTAATGACTAAAATTTAATGTCAAATTTAAAAATACATTTTTAGCCACAGATTTCACAGATTAGCACAGATTAATTTGTCACAAAACTTAAAAACCTTTTTAATCCTTTAAATCTGTGGCTTAAATTCTTTTTAGTAATTGTTTTATCCTATTTTGATAATGCGACAATATATCTTTCTTATTACTTAGTTAAATTATTTATACATGAAATCATTTTTTTATATTGGAATTTTATTCCTTAGTTCTGCAATAGCTATTGCACAAAGTAACGGAGATCAAGATTCTAAAACTACGTTTACTTTTGGGGTAAACATAATCGACAATAATAATAAAAATAAAAGCATAGTTCCATTTATTGCAGGAAAAAATGATTTTGAAAGGCCTTTTTTTGCCAGTGCTGAACTCCGTTTCGATTCTAATTTTTCCGCTTCGGTCTCAGTAACTACAAATCAATTGCGAACCAAAACAGGTAAAAATTTTTATTTGGCAACAGATCTAAGCGGGCAGTTTTATTTTGATGACTATTTGTTCTATTCTGAAAAAATAGAAACTTATGTTGGTATAGGATTAGGCCAATATTTTATTGAAAATACTGCATATAACACCTCTAGTCTTTTAGGGGGAGGTCGTTATTGGTTTTTAGATCAATATGGTGTAAGCATGCAGGGTATTATTAAAATTGGCTTGCCTCCAGTCAATACGGATATAAGGAATAATTATCAATTAAACCTTGGTCTTGTTTGGCGAAAGTGATTTGTTCCCCCTTTATCCCCAAAGAGCAGCCCATTTTTTTGTTAATCCGTAGTTTTTTTGTTGATTGAAATTAAGTTTATTAGGACTAACGTCATGGTTTTGGTCTGTTTAGACTAACTTTTTAGTAGTACAAAGCCTCTTATAAAAGACCTTTGACGACAAAAATAAACTAATAGCTTCGATGAATTAAAACACGCATTATAACAAAAGTTATTAAAAAGCTATACCGAAAATCTGGGAAGACAAGTAGGTAATTAGACGGCCAAATTGATTCTTTATCGGATTTTAGTGCAGCGACAGCAGCTGTACAAAGAATGTTGACCTTCTGTCTAACAGCATTGGCAGCTAGTTTTTCTAAAAATCTAGAATTTGCAAATGGCGCTGTGCAAGGTATTATGATTGTTGGTATGAATCGCATCAATACATATAAACTAAGTACAATTACTTTAGGGCTTTTGAACCCTTTGTATTATTGTTTTCTAAATCAAACAATAAATGATACAGTTGCATTGTCGTTATAATTTATTTTGAAGTAGAGTTAAAGAAATTTTTTTGTTTCTTTTAAGCATTGAGAGGTATCAATAGCTATTCTCTGAAGTATTGAAAAAAACATTTTTTTGCAATAAATCACCAATTTTATTTTTTTTAGAAAATAAAATTGGTTTTTTTGTTAATTGATCAATATGTTTCTGATTGTGAATGTCTGTTCCCGTAAAATCATACATGTCATTGTCCAATAATTTTTCAGCCATTTTTTGGATTTCTTTACCATAGTTTCCTGTCAATGACAAAAGATTGAGTTGGAAGTGTACACCGAATTCCTTTAATTTGCTGAATTTTTTAAAATCATTGTGCATATAACCATAGCGTTCTGGATGAGCAATAATAATTTGATACTCTTTTAACTTCAATTCAAACAACATTTCGTACAGATTTATCTGATTATTTAAAAGATGAAATTCGACTAATACATAATCG
>CAMDGJ010000303.1 GCA_945897545.1 Flavobacterium psychrophilum | reverse complement strand
TCTCAAATCATAAGCACCGTATTTTTGATTACGCCCTTCGAAAACAATTTCAAGCCAGTTATTATTTAATAAATCTAATTTCATATGTAGATATTTATTTATTGTTGTCGGTCATACCTGTCAGCCGACAGGCAGATGTAATTCGCATTATACTATTCGTCTAGCGAATAATATTGTTTATGCTCATTTCATATTTCTTAATTATTAGGTTATTGGGTCATAAGAACAAATCTTATTTTCCTTCTAACAATTTTGTTTCTTCAGGTGTAAACTCATTCACAATAGCATAAGTAGGAACATCAACTATCGCCATTTCGTCTAAGATGTCAACCAAATTGCGATAATTTGATTTTTTGCTCGGTTTGATAATTACAATCATCCCGTTTTTAGGTTTTCCTTTAGCAGTTGAATAAGCTAAAACAGATGCCTTTCTTGATAACAATTCATTACGAATTCCTTCTTTTCCGTAAGCAAAGCCTTTTGGAGCACCACCAGCAACAGGAGTTGCTAACAATCCCACATAGCGAACTAACTTATTATCTTTGCCAAGTAAAATAGTCATTGTACGATTTTCATCAACTTTGATAGGCTTTTCAGTTGGATCATCTTGTTTGTCCGGCAACCCCAAATTCATAGATTGTGGTTTAGACAAGGTAGTTGTAAGCATAAAGAAAGTAATTAACAAGAAAGCCAAATCTACCATAGCAGTTAAATCTACTTTTGAGTTTTGTTTTTTACTTCTTACTTTCTTACCCTTTCCGCCTCCACCGTCGCCTGTATTTAATTCAGCCATTTTAGTGTATGTTTTTTAATTAAAAATTCTTTCCTCTTAGACCGGTAACTAAACTAAAGCTATTGATTTTCTGGTCTTGTAAAATATCCATTACTTTACGAATAGCAGGATATTCTTCTTTCGCATCACCTTTTATTGCGACTTGCAATTCCTTATCATTAACCTCGATATTTGCAATACGCGCATTATAAATCCATTCTTTCAACTGATTGTCAAGTGAATCTTTAGGAATTCCAGGTTGACCTGCTTTACTTCTTTCATCAGTTTTCATAGCAATAAGTTGCTTAAGATTCGCAACTGGAACTCCAACACCTTCCATCAATGAAAATTTTGATTTTTCATCATCGGTAAATTCAACACCATACTTTTGACCCATTAATTCAAGTGTTCTTTTACGAACTTCTCTACCTTTCAAATCAAAAAATACTTTTCCCTTACCTATTGTCAAAGTAGCCAAATCCGTTTCGGGCAATTTGGTTTGTACAGTAGATTGCGGCGTGTCCACAGGCAGTGCTTCAGGTATTTTGGCCGTTGCAGTCAAAATAAAGAAAGTAAGCAAAAGGAATGCCACATCACACATAGCCGTCATATCAATAGACGTCGCTTTTTTTTGCGTTTTTACAGCCATTTATTATATGTTTAAATTAGTAAGAAATCAGCCCATACTAAATAGAAACGCTGATTCTTAAAAATTATTAGTATTTATTTTTGGATACCTCTGAAATGTCTGTAAGTATTCACGATTGTGTTTCCAGCCTCGTCAATAGCATAAGTCAACGAATCGATTTTTGAAGTAAATAAGTTGTAAACAACAATTGCCAAAGCAGAAGTAGAGATTCCAGTTGCAGTGTTGATAAGCGCTTCAGATATACCATTTGCCAACATCGCTTGATCTGGAGTACCAGAACTTGCTAATGCACCAAACGCTTTAATCATACCTGTAACCGTTCCTAATAATCCTGCAAGAGTTCCTAAAGAAACTAATGTAGAAAGAATAGTCATGTGTTTTTCAAGCATTGGCATTTCAAGTGAAGTAGCTTCTTCAATTTCTTTGTGAATAGTTTCTGCTGCAGCTTCGCTATCTAAACCTTCTTTTTTAACTTCTTGGTATTTAACTAAAGCGGACCTAATTGCATTCGCAACAGAACCTTGTTGTTTGTCACAAGATACAATAGCTCCTTCAATGTCACCTGATTTGATGCTTTTTTGAACATCGCCCATAAATTTATCTAAATTTCCTTTACCGGCAGCTTTAGAAATTACTGCATAACGCTCAAATGAAAAAACAACTACCATTAGTAGTAATCCCAACAATACTGGTACAATCTGACCACCTTTGTAAACCATTGCTAAGTAATTTCCTGGAAGTGGATGACCTGTGTTAACTCCGCCTTCAAAATTTGCGCCATCACCCATGATGAACATCCAGATTAAAGTACCCGCAAAAATACATCCCACAATTATGATTCCTGAAATCATTCCACCTAAACCTGAACCTGTTTCTTTTTTAACGTTTGCCATTTTCTTAATTTTTAATAGTTTTAATAATTTATTTTTTTGTTAGACTATACTTTGTTGAGGGGCAAAATTATATTTTTAGTTCAAATAAAAAAACTTTTTTTACTTTTATTCTTATTATTTTAAATTTCAGTTTAAATAGTTGTTTTGTTTTCTTTGAGTAAAAACCAAAAACTTTTTAAAATGCATCTATTTTGTAAAAAAAATTCACCTTTTTATGAATTTTTAGAATAATTTTTCAATATTTATTTAAAATAATTGGAATAGGTAATTTTATTTTTCCAAAAACAAGTACAGCCTCTTAATAAATGAACACATTCAAATTTACAAAAAAATTCTATCTTGCAATTGATTTTAATTCAGCCCTATTATGAACAAAAAAGATGAATTCATAAAACAAATTAATACAGGCTATTTTTCAAAAGGAGAAAGCATAATTCTAGGAGGCGCAATGCTTGATGGAGAAGCTTTAGCAAATACTTTCATAAAAGTTCCTTTAAAAACGTTAAATCGCCACGGTTTAATTGCAGGAGCAACAGGAACTGGGAAAACTAAAACTATTCAAGTGCTTTCAGAACAATTATCATCATTCGGAATTCCTGTATTGATGATGGATATCAAAGGAGATTTTAGTGGCATTGCCTTAGAAGGCGAAGAAAAATCATTTATTGTGGAGCGTCACGCAAAAATAAATATTCCCTTTAAAGTATCCCGCTTCCCTGTTGAATTAATGTCTTTGTCTGAACAAAGTGGCGTTCGGCTTCGTTCGACAGTATCTGAATTTGGACCCGTGTTATTTTCAAGAATTCTTGATTTGAATGACACTCAAGCCGGAGTAATTTCGGTGATATTCAAATATTGTGATGACAACAAAATGCCTCTTTTGGATTTAAAAGACATCAAAAAAGTAATT
>CAMDGJ010000302.1 GCA_945897545.1 Flavobacterium psychrophilum | reverse complement strand
AAAAAATTCTTGCTACCCAACTTACTAAGGAATTACAATTAACAGATGAAGATAGGCTTAGGACTTATGTCAATAAAATGATAGAACAAGCTATTATTATTACACGAGGTATTAAGAAAGGAACTGAATATTTGATTAATCCAAAGCTTTTAATTAATTCTAAAATAAATATAAAACCTACTCTAAAAGTGATTGAACCCCATCGTTTGAAAGCATTAATTGAGGAAGATTTAAAACTATATCCTAAGAGTAAAAGTTCTGATATTCAAAGTAGAATTTCAGATTTACCTATTGAGGATATTAGAAAATGTTTGTTAAGACTTGAAAAAGAAGGGATTGTATTTACTGACGGCATCAAAAAAGGCAAAACCTATTCGTTGGCAAAAAAAAATTAAATGAGAATTAAAATTAAGAATTAAAATTAAAAACCTCTTTGTTTTCAAGCAATTAAAGAATAATTAAACAACAATTAAAATAATAAAAAACACCAATGTCCAACATTTCCTCCATTCTAAAAAGCATACAAACCATCATGTGGCAAGACACAGGTCTTAACGGTGATGCCCAACGCATTGAACAACTTGGTTGGATGCTTTTCCTAAAAATATTTTCCGACAAAGACAAAGAACTTGAATTGCTCGACGACAACTATACCTCGCCTATTCCTGATTTGTTTCATTGGGTTAAAGCCAAAGGCAATTGGGCTGGTGATGATGAAGGAATGACAGGTGATGAATTATTAGAATTTGTTGACCGCCAATTGTTTCCTGCTTTGCGTAATATTGATGTGAGTACAGGAAATCGTAGAGCATTGATTGTGCGAGAAGTTTTTGAAGGCAACAACAATTACATGAAAAGTGGTATTAACATTCGCAAAGTGTTGAACAAGCTGAACGAAATGGACTTTAATGTTGCCAAAGACCGTCATGCTTTTGGTGAACTGTACGAAAGCATTTTGAAAGGTTTGCAAAGTGCGGGCAAAAGTGGGGAGTTTTATACACCACGTGCCATTACTTCGTTTATTACCGAAATGATTAACCCACAATTGGGCGAAAAAATACTAGATCCCGCTTGCGGAACAGGAGGTTATTTAACCTGTGCCATTGAACATTTAAAATTGCAAGCCAATAGCGTTGAAGAGCGCCAAAGCATTGGTGAAAATATAATAGGTTGGGAATACAAACCTTTACCGTATTTGTTAGCAACCACCAACTTGATTTTGCACGATATGGAAGTGCCGAACATTCGTTTTGGTGATGCCTTAGACCAACCACTTTCTAACTTTACAGAAAAGCACCGAGTAAATGCTATTTTAGCCAACCCACCCTTTGGAGGTATTGTAGCTAATAATAACGAAAACAACTTTCCACAAAACTTTAGAACTAAAGAAAGTGCCGATTTGTTCCTGATTTTAATGATACATTTATTAAAACAAGGAGGTCGTGCAGGAATTGTATTGCCTGATGGTTCGCTTACCGGTGATGGTGTAAAACAACGGGTACGACAAAAACTGTTGGAAGATTGCAACCTTCACACGATTATACGATTACCTAACTCTGTGTTTCAACCTTATGCAACGGTAGCAACTAATTTATTGTTTTTTACCAAAGGAACACCTACCAAAGAAGTTTGGTATTACGAACATAAATTACCCGAAGGACAAAAAGCTTACAACAAAACAAAGCCGATACAAGCCAAAGAATTTGACCCTATAAAAACATGGTGGACTTACCGCAAGGAAAGTGATATTGCTTGGAAAGTACCAATACAAACCATCATTGACCGCAACTATGATTTAGATATTAAAAACCCAACTAAGCAGGAAGAAACCCACGAATACAACAGTGTAGAATTAATGGAATTATTACACACTTCTTTTGAAAAGAGCAATGCCTTGTTGAACCAATTAAAAAATGCAGCGAAATGATTGTAGAACAACAATTTACGGTTATTGTTTCGATGATTAAAATAGCTCAAGGAAATGCATATCGAGCCGTTAATACAGAACTCATTAATTTGTATTGGAATATTGGTGCTTATATTCATATTCATGTTGAAAATGCTAAATGGGGAGATAAAACCGTTGCCGAATTAGCTAAATTCATCAAATACAACAATCCCGACTTAAAAGGATTTGACCGAAGAGGGCTTTACCGAATGAAGCAGTTTTATCAAACCTATCATAACTCTTCAATTGTGTCAACAGTGATGACACAATTTCAAAAAGTGGAAAATCAAGAAAATACAATTGTGTCAATGTCATTGACACAATTTGAAATGCAAGATATTAAAACAACTATTTTAGCGAAAGTAGGCTGGTCTAATCATCTCGCAATCTTTGGAAAATGCAAAAAAGAAGAGGAACGAAAATTTTATCTGTCACTATGTATCAAAGAAAATTACACTTTCAAAGAACTAGAAAGACAAATAAACAGTTCCTTGTTTGAAAGAATGCTAATTAGCAATCAAGCTTTTTCGACATTGCCTGCTGTTTTGCCTGCTAATTTTGAAAATATTTTCAAAGAAACTTATGTACTCGATTTTCTTAATTTGCCTGAACCCTTTAGCGAAAACGATTTGCAAAAGGAACTCGTTAAGCAAATGAAACATTTTATTGCTGAATTAGGTAAAGATTTTTTGTTTGTGGGCGAAGAATACAGTGTACAAGTAGGTAACAAAGACTACCGCCTTGATTTATTATTTTATCACAGAGAATTACAGTGTTTGGTTGCCATTGAGCTGAAAATAACCGATTTTGAACCCGAACATTTAAGCAAACTCAACTTTTATTTAGAAGCTTTAGATCGAGACGTAAAAAAAGCACACGAAAACCCAAGCATTGGAATTTTGCTCTGCAAAGGCAAAGACGAAGAAGTAGTAGAATATGCTTTGAGCCGAAATATCTCACCTACATTAATAAGCCAATACACCCTTGCACTGCCCAACAAAGAGGTGTTGCAAAACAAACTACACGAAATTTATGAGTTGTTTGAAAGTAGAAATAATAGCGAGGACCAACTAAAAAAGGAAGAGGAATAATGAGTTGGAAAAAAGTAAAAATAAAAGAAGTATTAAAACAATCACTATCAACCGACAAACCTAAAAATAAGGCAATAAAATTCTCTCAACCCTATCATTTGCTAGTGTTGTCTTTTTAAAACAAAAACCTACCTCCCTATATTTTAGAATAATACGTTTTGAATATTTGGAGGTTTAGTTCTTTTTAGTC
>CAMDGJ010000301.1 GCA_945897545.1 Flavobacterium psychrophilum | reverse complement strand
GGAATTGAGAAAAGCAAATAAAAATTTGTTGCCTTGCGAAATCGAACAATTAAAAACTTGGCTGGTAAATTTCACAAAAGGAAGGCCAGAACTTAAGCAGTTTTTAAGCATTGTGAATTAGTAAACACAAAAAAGGATTCGCCACCGCGAATCCTTTTTATTTCCTTAAAATAGGGCTAATTATTTGAACATTTTGGAAAACAATGGCGCCTTTTACAATTCCTGAAATGCTGTTTTTCAATGCATCGATAATATGTATTTTTAATTCACTTTTTGGATAAATCAAACTTACTTCTCGTGCGGGTTTTGGTTCTTTGAAATGCCGCAGTTTTAATTTGTCTTTTTCTTTTAAGTCCAAGGTATGCAAATAGGGAAGAAGTGTCGTTCCTAATCCTTCATCAGCTAATTTGACTAAGGTTTCAAAACTGCCGCTTTCGAGTTGAAATGAATTTCTAGAGGCGACATCTTGATTTTTGCATAAATTTAAAATCCCATCCCGGAAACAATGTCCGTCCTGTAACAACAAGATATCGTCAAGATTGAGATCAGAAATTTCAATTTCGTTTTTATGTGAAATGGAATAATTATCTGGAATATAAGCGACAAAAGGTTCATAATACAGCACAATTTCCTTTATTTTTTCATCTTCCAGAGGAGTTGCAGCAATAGCAGCATCAAGGTGTCCGTTTTTTAAACGAGTAATAATCTCATCAGTGTTAAGTTCTTCGATTATGAGTTTTATTTTTGGATATTTCTTGATGAAATTATTCAAGAACATAGGCAATAGGGTAGGCATAATTGTTGGGATAATCCCCAATTTAAATTCGCCTCCTATAAACCCTTTTTGAAATTCTACAATATCTTTTATTTTACCAGCTTCATTTACTATATTTTTTGCTTGATCAACAATTTTCCTTCCAATATCTGTCAGTTGAATGGGCTTTTTGCTTCTATCAAATATCAAAATATTGAGTTCTTCTTCAATTTTTTGAATTTGCATACTCAATGTAGGTTGGGTCACAAAGCACTTTTCAGCAGCAAGAGTAAAATTTTTATGTTCGGCTACAGCTAAAACATATTGTAGTTGCGTAATTGTCATTTAATATAGTTTTTTGTAATACAAATATAAAAAACTATAATTTTTTATTATACTATAATGAGAATTATTTTCTTTCTAAATTGAAATTAAAAATTAATCCTCGTTATCAAGATTTTCGTTAAAGGAAGATGGTAAAAGAGTTGGGATAAATTTGATAAAAATAGGGAGTAATAAGCTGCCTCCAGGCAATAAAAATATTGCTAGTGAAGGGATGGTTTTACAAATATCCAACAACTGTTTTTTTACTTTTTTCTTTTCCTTTTCATTTAAATCTCTTCGAGTGGAATAAGCCAATAAAAGCATTAATTCTTTACTTTGAACAATTTCTTTTAACAGTCTGTTTTTGTTGCGAGTAATTAATTTTATTACGGTCTGGGTGGTTTGGTCGTAAAAATGTTTTACCGGATTTGAATAATTAAAATAAGGGATTTCTTTTTTGTAATTGTTAATAAAATCATTCGTTTTTTCGATACTTTCTGTAACGAATTCATCAGGAAATTCTAGTAATTCAGCTAATTTGTACAGAAAATAGGCTTCATTTTTTTCGATAACTCCATCACTCCACAATGCCATTCCCGCCATATCAATTAAATATTGTTTTTCCAATTCATTTGTGAAATAATCTAGTTTCAATTCTTCGATTCCAAAGTTTTGGGACTGCACATTTATTTTCGAAAATTTGCTGTAACGAACGGAGGACTCAAAAAGTTTTATTAATAAATCATCATATTTCGATTTGTTCGATTTGGTTTTTAGTGCAAGTGAAACAATGCTTATAATTGATTCCTCTATCTTTTTTAAGTATTTTTCAGGTATTTCTCCGTGAATCAAGTATTGGCGAAAAGCTAAAACATCAATAAAAAGCAATGCATTGGTAACAATATGAGAAAAGTTTTTGTTAATAATATCGATATTGGTTTGAACCCGACTGTCGATGATTTTTTCTAAGTTTAATGCGGCCGAACTGTCAGGCATTACTTTTTTAAACAAATTAAATCCTTGCGGATTCATTTCGTTATAGAAAGCCACAGCTTTTGAAACAAATTTATTAGGATTATTTTCGTTAGTGGTCAAGCCATGAATACCATACAAAGTATTGAGAAGTGCCACTTTAGATATTTCGTTTTCAAGCCATCCTTTGGTAAGAATTGGAACTTTCGTGTCAAAAGAAACGATATGTCCATAAATAAACCCAGTTTCCCGTACTTTTTTATAAAATACATCGGATTGAGTCTCTGCAGGAAGCAAAGATGATTTTTGCTCCAAGAAATATTTGTCTATCCAGCCGTTTGTCGAAGGGTTAATCATTGCTTAAGGTTCAAGTAACAAATTTAAGTTTTTTTATGGGTTTCATATTATTTTAAAATTAAAAAACCGTCTTGAGTTTTAAATCAACACGGTTTTTCAACGTTATCTGTAGTAATCTTATTTAATTATCGCCGAACAAGCCACTCTAGCTCCAGCATTTCCGACTGGTTGAGAAACAAAATCGTCGGCATCTTGATGCACAATCAATCCTTTTCCAAGAATATTTTTAGTTTCATCTTCTCCACCAATTGACCATTCATCGGTGGTCAAGGTAATGCTTCCGTTTCCATTCTCATCGGCTGTAAAATTGCCAATATCGCCTCTGTGGTATTCGCCAACCCCCCATTGACCGTGTTTTTTGAAGGTAGGGTTCCAATGTCCGCCAGCAGAACTACCATCGGCAGCGGTGCAATCTGATTTTTCGTGAATGTGAATGGCGTGAATGCCTGGTTTTAATCCTGATAATTTGGCTATAAAAGTTACTTTCCCCATCTTTTCAATGAATGTGGCAGTCCCAGTTACATTGCTTTTACTTTTTGATTCAAAAGTGATGGTTAAATTTTTAGAATCACTTGATTTGCCTTTTGTTTTGCATCCAATGATGATCGCAATAAGAAGCATGATAGAGAAGATTATTTTTTTCATAGTGTTGAGATTAATTTGTTAGACAATATTAGTAATGCGAATCAAGGGTTGAAAAAAGTATAAAAAAAGAAAGAAATATCTTTCAATAAATTAGTTTAATAAGCTGATAATCAGTATATTTATAGTGTATTCAACGCACATTTAAATATATGATTAATCAGCCTAAAGCCCTAAAATTAAT
>CAMDGJ010000300.1 GCA_945897545.1 Flavobacterium psychrophilum | reverse complement strand
GTAGAATTAGAAAAAGATTTGCAGAACCTCATAGAGAGATGGACTGCAATGTGTAAAAAATTACCAACCGCTCATCATCCGTCCAAGGTATTAGGAGAGCTCAATAGAGCTTCATCAATATTAAGAGACGTCTTCAACGATACCTTTAGTGGTATTCAAATAGATGATGAAGAGTTGTACAACCAAACAAAGGACTATTTACAAGAAATAGCGCCTTCAAAAACATCGATTGTTAAGTTTTATCAATCCAAAGACACTCCAATTTTCGAGAAATACAATATAGAGAGACAAATCAAGACCTCCTTTGGAAGAACAGTTTCAATGAGTAAAGGCGCTTATCTTATTATCGAACATACTGAAGCTTTGCACGTTATAGACGTGAATAGCGGAAACCGTTCTAATAAAGCATCAAATCAAGAAGACACTGCAATGGAAGTTAATATGATTGCTGCCGCTGAAATCGCAAGACAATTACGTCTTCGTGATATGGGCGGAATCATCGTAATTGATTTTATCGATATGGGCAATCCCGAAAACCGCAAAGTGTTGTTCGACTTCCTTAGAGAAGAAATGGACGATGATAAAGCCAAGCACAAAATCTTACCGCCGAGTAAATTTGGATTAGTCCAGATTACCAGACAAAGAGTAAGACCGGAAGTCAACATTAAAACTAGAGAAGAAGATCCAAACAATATTGAAGGCGAAATTGAAGCGCCAATTCAAATCATTGACAAAATCGCCTTAGATCTAGAAAGTATGTTAAAAACGAACGCAGATGTTGTGCTTAATGTACATCCATTTGTAGCCGCATACCTAACCAAAGGTTTTCCATCAATACGTTCGAAATGGTTTTTTGAACATAAAAAATGGGTGAAAATCATACCGCGTGACGCTTACACGTATCTAGAATATCATTTCTACGACAAAAAGAAGAATGTTATTATAGAGTAAAGATGCGATTCATCGCGTCTCTACATAAAATAAAAACCGTCCCGATAGCTATCTGGACGGTTTTTTTGTGTTTTTTTTAAGTCAGAGTTAACAATTTATTAATCTAATTAACGAAATCCTAACTATTTAATGTTTATTTCACAAACTTTTTTTTAATTATGATAACTATTTTGAGGTTAATTTCGCACGAATAATATTTTGCAATAGATGAAAGATTTCTTTAAAGTAATAACTCAAAATCAGTTTTTTTATTTGCTTAATTTATTCTTAATGCTAGGAATTACAATGTTTTTATGCTGTTTTAGTCGCATCGAAGGATTTATGTGGTTCAATCAAATACACACTTCAGTATTAAGCGCTTTTTTTGAAGCGATTACTTTTTTAGGAGATGGCTGGTTTTGTATTATTTTGGCATTGTTGATACTTGTCTTATCAAAAAAAAATAAAGAACTGGCTTTTATAATTTTGCTCGGGTATATCAGCTCGGGTATATTTTCTCAAATAATCAAAAATTTAATTGACTCTCCAAGACCTAAAGTATATTTTGAAGAACATCATTTACAATATTATATAGATACATTTGATACTTGTAGAGTAGGTTTTCGCAGTTTTCCTTCAGGACACACAGCTTCTTTTTTTGCACTAGCTACAGTTTTTTCCAATTATTGGAAAAAAACACAGATTTGTATAATTGCTATTATAATGAGCATTTTAGTAGGTTACTCCAGAATCTATTTGGGGCATCACTTTTTGATTGACGTGCTTTTCGGAGCAATTATTGGAATTGTTTTTGGTTCGTTTTCAGCTTGTTGGGCGAATAAAATTTTAACAAATCCTAAGGTCAGAAAAAAAATTAAAAAATGGAAACAACTTCATAGCTATTTGCCAAATTACCCTTCGTTTAATAATTAATAAATGGATTTAATTCACTTTCTGAAGTTTGGATTTGTCGGTTTTGCTGGTCTTATTGTTGATTTTGGAGTTACTTGGATCTGTAAAGAAAAAATAAAATGCAACAAATATCTTGCAAACAGTTTTGGCTTTTTATTTGGTGTAATGAACAATTATATTCTAAATCGGTATTTTACTTTTCAAAATCATAATCCAAATATTGGCAGTCAATTTATCAGTTTTCTTATTATTGCCATAATTGGTTTTGGTTTAAATACAGGACTTCTATATTTGTTACAAAAAAAGACTAAAATAAATTTTTATGTTTGCAAATTCCTTGTAACCTTGATTATCTTTTTTTGGAATTTTGGGGCTAATAGTTTTTACACGTTTAAATCTTAGCTATGTTTTTTAAAAATAAAATTAGAAGTCTGATCATAATTGCAACCATCATTCGTTGCATTATTGCAATAACTATCGACTTAGGAAACGACGAAGTTTATTACATTATTTATGCGCGTCATTTGCAGTGGAATTATTTTGATCATCCGCCAATGGTTGCTTTATTAATCAAACTCACAACACTTAATTTACTTCTAACGAGCGATTTTTTTATCCGATTAGGCCCAATATTTTTGGCAGCTGTAAACACCTATTTAATTTATACGATTAGTAAAAAAATTAAGAATGAAAAAAGTGGTTTAATTGCAGCATTACTCTACACATCTTCTATTTATTCTAGTATAATTGCAGGAATTTTTATAATGCCCGATGCGCCCCAGCTCTTTTTTTGGATATGCTCTCTTTATTTTCTTACTACTATCACCAAATCAAGCGAAAATTCAAAAACGCTAAACAAAAATTTACTATTATTCGGCCTTTGTGCGGGTTTGTGCATTATGAGCAAGTTACACGGTGTTTTTCTTTGGTTTGGTTTTGGATTATATATTTTGTTATACAATAGAAGTTTACTGTTGAACAAGTATCTCTATTTGTCGGTATTAATTACGATACTAATTATTTCCCCAATATTGATTTGGAACATCGAGAACGATTGGATAACCTATAGTTTTCACAGTAATCGCGTTACAATAAATAACGGCATTAATCCTAGTAGTTTTTTGAGAGAATTTATTGGTGGAGCATTATATAATAATCCAATCAATTATTTTTTGATCGGATCAGCATTAGTCGCTCTTTGGAAAGACAAAATCAATCTTAAAGTAGCTTACACCCGATTATTGCTTTTACAAAGTTTACCGCTACTACTAGTTTTACTATTTGTTTCGCTATTTAGAGACACCCTTCCTCATTGGTCTGGACCAGGTTTTATCGCCTTGATACTTCTTACTTCTTGTTACCTGTCGGAAATTAAAACAAAATTAAGCAAAGT
>CAMDGJ010000299.1 GCA_945897545.1 Flavobacterium psychrophilum | reverse complement strand
AACTGAATTGTACAATATGAAATTTATAGTTTGATTGCGATTGCACTTGGTTCAAAATAGGCATAAACAGCCCTTCCATATAACTGGTTTTCGGTCCATCCCACGTTATGAAGAGTAGGTTTTTCATATGCTTACGGATTCAGATTTACTTGCAGCACTATGAACTGTTGTGTAATTTAGTTTCATTTTTAAGAAACGTTTTTCAAAATAGTAATACGAAAGGTGTGCTACTAAAACAATTGCTAAAACTACCGAAATATAAATAATTATTTGCTTGAGCAATTGATTTTCGATATATAATTTATTTATTAAAAAGGACATACCATAAATCACTAATGGGTTGTAAACATAGAGTCCAAATGATATTTTCCCTAAATAATCAAACGCTTTATTTTCCAAGGAAAGTAGTCGTTTCGGATTTGCGATTTGGTTAAAGATAATAATTAGTGTAGCTATCGATATAATTTCGTGATCTATTACAGAAGACAGATGAAATTTATTTAATGCCACGACCACAAGCAGGAGCCACGCTAGTACTTCTAACCACCATTTATTGATAATCCATTTTACTTTTAGACTGTTGTGATAAAACAAATATGCTCCTAATGCTCCTAAGGTTAAACAGCCGAATCGAGTATAATTAAAAAATGTGATGAATCCTTTCGGCGCGTTAAAAAGGTGTAGACTCAACTTTAACATTATAAAAAATATTGGAAAAATAACCAAAAAGCGAAGTAAAATTTTCGTTTTTCTCACCACCCAAGGCCAAAAAGCATAAAATTGTTCTTCGACCCCAAGTGACCAATAATGGCCTGTCATTAAGATCAAATGTTTACTTCCAACAACTGTTGCTATAATACCTGTAAAAGAATTCTTGAAATTAGGAAGAATGAAGATATAAAACAAAATAGGCCATTGAAGATTTTCGATACCATTAAGTAAAACTACAATAAAAAGATACAGATAATAAAGAGGCCAAATTCTCAATACTCTTCGCATATAAAATTTCTTTATGTCAACAGTTCCTGTTTTTTCTATCTCTTTCAATAACAAATAAGTAATCAAAAAGCCACTTAACGTAAAAAAAATAGTAACTCCAAAACTAGCTAAGTCTAGTGGCTGTGCTTTAGGTAATTTATAGTATTCCAGCCTATTATTGATATGACTAAATACTACCGAAAGGGCAGCTATTGCTCTAATGCCATTTAATCCGGGGAGATAAATTGTATTTTTCACCTAAATTATGATATATTAATTTTCTTTTTCTGTATTAGTTCTAAATATAAGTTCGCCACATCTTTAACATAGCGTTCCTCAGTGTAGTTTTTCATCGCTTTGTCATAGCCATTTTCCCCAAATTGTTTTCTTAAATCCGCATCGCGACAAAGGATTTCTAATTTTTGGGCAATTTCATCAACATTATATTTCTCGACTAAAAAACCAGTTTTATTGTCGTCAACTATGTATTGCATTCCTCCGACCCTTGTAGCCACAATAGGCAATTTTTGCAACATTGCCTCTGCTAAAACTAACCCAAATGACTCATAAGCAGAAACCAAACTGAAAATATCAAAAATGGCATAATACTTACTAGTCTGATTTTGATAACCAGTAAAAACAACATAATCTTGTATCTTTAATTCTTTGGCTAATTCTTGATATACTTTCAATAACGGTCCTCGTCCTACCATGACCAATTTAACTTTTAAGCCTTTATTTATTAAAATAGCAAAAGCTTTAATCAAATCAGAAAATCTTTTGTTTTCATCCGATAGCATTCGTCCAACGGTTCCAATAACTATTTCATTTTCTTTGATTGAGAGTTCTTGTTTTAGTAATCTTATTTCTTCTTGACTTACTTGATCTGGCAAAACGACACCATTGTTAATCAATAAAGCTTTAGTTTTTGAAACTTTTAATTTGTCAGTTAAATATTTGGTAGATGCTGGAGACACACCAATGACCTTATCTGCTGGAAATGTTAGCAATTTCATCAACAAATGGGCTTTCCAATTTCTATAAATAGGATCCGAAGTTTCCTCTAATATAATAATTGGCACTCTTTTGAAAAAACCATTGATCGAGGCTAATGTCACACCCTCAAAAACAGCTCCGTGTATGATATGCGGCTTGAAATCATCGATGACTTTCATCACTTTTTTGTGCTGTTTTATATTTACAAATGATATTAAATCGCCAATTTCAATAATTTCTACTCCATATTGAGCAAATTCTTCGGGAAAAGGACCAACAGCATTGGTACAAATTATTTTCATTTCAAATTGAGAATGATCCAAAAGTTTTGCCATTGACAACCTTCTCCGTTCCACACCTCCAGACATTATGGTATCCAAAATATTTAACACTCGTATCATTTATCGTTCTTTTTATACATTGTCATCAATAAATCGATATGATTTTGAAGTGAATAATTTTCTGTAATAGTTGTTTTTGCTTTTTTACCAACGGCTATCAGTTGTGCCTTTTCCATTTTTATAATGCTTTGAATGGTCTGGAATAAATCATCATCATCATTTACACGTACAATCCATCCGTTTTCATTGCTTGTTATCATTTCTTCGGCTGCACCCACTTTAGTTGTCACAGAGGGCAACTCGCAATACATAGCCTCCGCCAATGAATTGGAAAATCCTTCTGTAAATGAAGTTAGCAAGTACAAATCTGAAGATAATAAATAGGAGTAGGGATCATTTTGAAAACCTAAAAATGTTACACAATGTGCTATATTTAATTCTTTGGTCAAATTTTTCAAATGATTCATTTCTTTGCCTTCGCCTAGAATGGAATACTGAACAGCCCAATTTTGCTCCCTCAGTTTGGCAACTACTCGCAATATGCTGTCAATATTTTTTACTTTTTCAAGCCTTGAAACCGAAATAAGCCGAAATATGCCGTCATCTGTTTTTTTTACTTCTGGCAAAGATGGAAAAATAACTGGATTGGGGATTTTTATGAGCGTGGTTTCTGCTACTTTATTTTTGAGTTTTACATACGATATTACCTCATTTGAATTTCCAACAACAAAATCGGCTAATTTATAAATAAGTGAAAAAATATTTCTTGCGATAGTACTTTGATTTGGAATTCCTACCTCTTCGCCTACAATTACCGGCACCCCAGCTAATTTTGCTGCTAATATGCCGTGAAAATTAGCTTCTGCTCCCGATGTGTGAACCACTTGAGGTTTTTCTTTTTTAAAGAACTGAACTAATTTGTAAATAGTAAGTAGGCTT
>CAMDGJ010000298.1 GCA_945897545.1 Flavobacterium psychrophilum | reverse complement strand
AAAGTAGTTTTTGAAAGAGATTACATACCCGTTATTATTTTGGCATTATTTATAATGGGTGGTATTTGGCTGTTTTATAAATTATTATATGGTAGATTTCTAAGTAAACTCAAAGACAATTACATTGAATTAAAGAAAATAGATTTATAAAAAAAAGTGGCTTCGATACTCTTTTTTTATCAATATTCCCATCGTCTCAATTTATTAAGTTCTTCTTGGGCTTCAATTTCTTCTGCGGGAATCACTTTTAGAAAGGATGCATGCTGTTCAATTGCATATTCTACTTTTTCGACAATTTGATCAATGGTATCATTTTCATAATCAATATCTAATGGCGGTTTGATGATAAAGGATTGGAGGATTCCTTTCTTTTTCATTCGAAATCCTTTTTTGTCAAACGAGCGACGAAAGCCATCAATAACAATTGGAACAACAATAGGCCTGTGCTGCTTTATAATATGTGCTGTTCCTTTTCGTACCGGTTTGAAAGATTTTGTTGTGCCTTGAGGAAAAGTAATTACCCAACCGTCAGCCAAAGCAATTTTAATATTCTCGGTATCGTTAGGATTTATATCGCGTTTTTCTGTCACGTCTTTACCTTTTGCTCGCCAAGTTCTCTCTACAGTAATCGCACCAACATAAGCCATAATTCTTGGCAATATTCCTGCTTGCATTGTTTCCTTTGCAGCTACATAATAAATGTTCATTTTGGGTTTCCATATGTATCCAAGGTTTTTTATGGAATCCTGACGACCACTTAAACTAGCATTAAAAACGTGAAACATTGCCACAACGTCAGCAAAATAAGTTTGGTGATTGGATATAAAAAGAACGTTTGTATCAGGTAATGACTTGATAATTTCCGAACCTTCTATTTTTAAACTATTAAAACCTCGGTATCGTCTATGGGTTAAAAGCGCAAAAATGTGAATTAAGCCTCTTTTTATAAAAAGAATATGTCCAAATGGATTTCTCTTAAATAGTTGCATAAAAAAAGTGTTTTGTGTCAATTTAGCCGACAAACTTACGAAAACTTATAAATTAAAGCACTTTTTTCAGTACTTCTTTCAACTCACTCAACATCATAGCGGTTGCTCCCCAAACGATGTGCTCCGAAATTTTAAAAGCGGGAACCATGATATCATTGGCATAAGATGTTGAAATAGGAACACTTACTATCACTTCTTCACCTAAAAAAATAGAAAGTGGTAGTTCAATAATAGCTGCCACCTCGCTTGAATCGGGAATAAACAAAATCTCTTCTTTGCATATTCCTAAAAAGGGATATACTAAAAAATCACTAGGCGGGATATACAAATGGGTAAATTGCCTGAGAATTTCAATGCTATCTGGCTGGACTCCTATTTCTTCAAATGTCTCTCGCAAGGCAGTAATTTCATAGGTGCGATCTTTTGGTTCGAATTTTCCTCCTGGAAATGCAATTTGGGCAGAATGAACTCCTTCGTATGAATTCCGAACAATCAACACTAAATGGGTTCTTCCGTTTTTAGGATAAAACAGCATCATCACGGCGGCAATCTTGGGATTTTTGCTTTGTAGTTCCAATTTTTCCATATTCTCAATCCGCTCCAAAGGTGCCATTTTATAATGCGCTTCTTTTGCAGGAAGTGTAGCGTCCATTATTTTTGGAACATATTCTAAAAACTCTTGAAAATCCATAATCAAAGTCTATTTTTGTATATCAAAAAGGGACTTGTAAATATAAACTATTTCGATGGCAATTTCAATGGCAACGGCAATGTCAATTTCAAAAACAATCAATAGCAAACCATAAATGTATAGCAAAGAGGAATCTCAAAGGTTAAAACGAGAATTTTGGATAGATTTTGCAGACAAATATCCCAGAAAATGGGTGTTGTATGACACCAAAATCAAGGATTTTTCATTTAAGTTTTATGTAGATAACAAAAAAGCACAGGTTTTAATAGACATTGAACACAAAAATGATGACAAAAGAATCGTCTATTTTGAAAAACTGGAATCTCTAAAGAACATTCTCGAGGATGATTTCATAAAAGACTTGGTATTCGAGAAAAACTTCGTGCTAGAAAACGGCAAAACCATCAGTCGGATTTGGGTCGAAAAAACAGCTATAAGCGTCAGTAATAAGATATATTGGGATGAAATATTTGATTTCTTTAACGATAAAATGCACCATATAGAAATGTTCTATTTAGAATATGGAGATTACATTCGTGATTTAGAAATTAATACTTAAAAAATTATTTAAATTCTTACACATTTTATCCAAAACATTTATATTTGATAAAATTTAAATTGAAAATGAAGCAACTATTTTTACTGTTTTTTATTGTGCTTTTTGCTTTTACAGGAAATGCTCAAAATTCATTGGAAGTATATAAAAAACAATTCCCTGACTTTAATGAATTAGTTCTTAATGATAGTCAATCGTATGATTTTTCGATTGAAAGCGACAAAATAAAAGTGATCCAAAACAATCAATATGAATCGCTCATTCTTAATGATAACGGAATACTAAACAATAAAGAATCCTTCAGTTATTCTGATTTGGTGAAATTAAAAAGTTATGATGCCTTTACTATAATTAATGTTAATGGTAAGGAAAATAAAATTAAGGTGACCCAAACTAATGAAGTTCAATCTGGTCAAAGTTTCGTTTTTTATGATGATGTAAAAGAGCGCCAACTGATATTTCCAAATCTGGAAGCTGGAGCTAAAAAAGTATATAACTATCAAACTCAAATTGAAGACCCTTTTTTGCTTCATAAGTTTATTTTTGGCGGCGGATTACCCATAAAAAATTCTACCTTAGAAATTAAAACTGAAAAAAATATCACTATAGGTTTCAAAATTTTTAATGATACCGCTAATTTAATTGAGTTTTCAAAAACGGAAAAAAAGGGAAAATGGATCTATAAATGGACATTAAAAGAGGTGAAACCAGTAAAATTAGAAGCTAATTCGCCAGGATTTTTATATATAATTCCACACATCAATATTTACATTAAAGATTATACAGTAAACAATCAAAAGGTTACTGTTTTAGGTGACATTAACAATTTGTTTGATTATTATAAAGGGTTTACAAAAAATTTAAACCAGACTGAAGACCCTGCTTTAAAAGCGATTACGCTCAAAATCACCGAAAATTTAACCACTGATGACGAAAAGATTAAAAGCATTTTTTATTGGGTAAAAGACAACATTAAATACATTGCTTTTGAATACGGATATGAAGGCTTTATTCCTAGAGAAGCTAGTT
>CAMDGJ010000297.1 GCA_945897545.1 Flavobacterium psychrophilum | reverse complement strand
TGTACTATGCAACGTATGCAGCCAAGAGATTACTATGATATCTGGTATTTAGTAGAAGTCGAAAAAATGGATGTTGATTTTTATACGAATGAGTTCCGGAATAAATGCATTAGCAAAGAACAAAACCCGGAAGACTTTCACAAAAAACTAGAACAAAAACTACCACAATACAAAGCAAGATGGCAAAAATCAATGAATGATCAAATCAAAGATTTACCCGATTTTGAAAAAGTGGAAAGAGAAGTAAGTAGAAAAATTAAAAATTTTATGTCAGATAAATAAAATATAACCCAGAAGCTTTTTACTATTGGTATAAGGTTTACAATTAAACAAACATTAGATGGCATTAAGCTGGAACGAAATAAAAGACAGAGCAGTTAAATTTACCAAAGAATGGAAAGACACTACTAATGAAGAAGCAGATGCTAAACCATTTTTAGATGCTTTTTTTGATGTCTTTGGGATCACTCGTAAAAAGATTGGAACATTTGAACACCGAGTAAAGAAACTTTCGGATGCCGATGGGTATATCGATTTGCTTTGGAAAGGTAATATTTTGATAGAAATGAAAAGCCGTGGTAAAAACCTAGACAAAGCCTTTCAACAAGCGATTGATTATACTCATGGACTAAAACAAAACGAACTCCCAAAATACGTTTTGGTATGCGATTTCTATATTTTCAGATTGTACGATACTGAAGAACAAACCACTTTAGAATTTACTATTGATGAATTAATTCAAAACGTGCAAAGTTTTGGTTATTTATTAGGCTACCAAAAAAAGACCTTTAAGGAACAAGATCCAGCCAATATCAAAGCTGCGGAATTAATGGGAAAACTCCATGACCGATTAGAAGAAATTGGTTATGAAGGACATCCTTTAGAAGTGTATTTGGTTCGTATTTTATTCTGTTTGTTTGCAGAAGATACGACCATTTTTGAAAAACAACAATTTCAAGATTACATAGAAAACAGAACCGCTGAAGACGGAAGTGATTTAGCTTCAAAAGTTCAAGAATTGTTCCAGGTATTAAATACGGCAAAAGACAAGCGATTCAAGAATTTAGACGAGCAATTAAACGATTTTCCGTATGTGAATGGAAAATTGTTTGAAGAAATTTTACCGATGGCAAGTTTTGATAGTAAAATGCGTCAAGCTTTATTAGATTGTTGTTACATCGATTGGAGTAAAATTTCACCGGCTATTTTTGGTTCCATGTTTCAAAGTGTAATGAACCCTAAAGAACGCAGAAACTTAGGAGCACATTATACCAGCGAAAGCAATATCTTAAAATTAATTAAACCCTTGTTTTTAGATGAACTGTGGGCTGAATTTGAAAGTTTAAAAGGCAATAAAAACAAATTACCCGAATTCCATAAAAAAATCAGTCAACTCAAATTCTTAGATCCAGCTTGTGGTTGTGGTAACTTCTTAGTAATTACCTATCGTGAATTACGTTTGTTAGAATTAGAAGTGTTAAGAGCTACCTACAAATCAGGGCAAGGAGTTTTAGATGTTAGCGATATCATTTGGCTCGATGTTGACATGATGTGTGGTATTGAATACGAAGAATTTCCTGCAAGAATAGCCGAAGTAGCGATGTGGTTAATTGACCACCAAATGAACATGCAAATAAGCAATGAATTTGGACAATATTTTGCACGTTTACCGTTGAAAAAATCAGCTAAAATCGTGCATGGAAACGCTTTAAGAGTAGATTGGGAAGAAGTTGTTCCAAAAAAAGTACTAACTCATATTATTGGAAATCCGCCATTTATTGGAAAAAAAGAACAAAAGCCAGAACAAAAAGCAGATATGGAGAAAATATTTTCTAATGTTAAAGGGGCTGGTGTTTTAGATTATGTGGCTGGATGGTATATCAAAGCAGCTCAACTTATACAACAAACAAAAATAAAAGTTGCCTTTGTTTCAACCAATTCAATAGTACAAGGTGAACAAGTTGGCTTACTTTGGAATTTAATGTTCATTCAATACAAAATTAAAATTCATTTCGCGCATCGTACTTTTAGTTGGAGAAATGAAGCCAAGGGGAATGCTGCAGTTCATTGTGTGATAGTTGGATTTGCAAATTATGACACAACAATTAAACAAATTTTTGAATATGAAGATATTAAAGGTGAACCTCATGAAATTAAGGTTAAAAATATCAATTCATTTTTAGTTGAAGGTAAAGATATTACCGTTGAAAACAGGAAATCTCCAATTTGTCAAGTTCCTGAAATGAATTACGGAAGCATGCCAATTGACGAAGGACATTTAATATTAACAGATGAAGAAAAAGTAGATGCTATAAATAATGAGCCATTTATTGAAATAGCTATAAAAAAATATACTGGCGGTGATGAATTCATAAATAATAAAAGAAGATGGTGCCTGTGGTTACAAGATATTGAACCTTCAATTTTAAAGAAATCAAAATTTATATTGGACAGGATTGAAAAAACTAAAAATTTTAGATTAAGTAGTAATAGACTAGCAACAAATAAATTAGCCGAAAAACCAATGCTTTTTGGAGAAATACGGCAACCAAAAACGAATTATATTATAATTCCAAAAGTTTCATCGGAAAACAGAAAATACATTCCAATTGGAATATTAGAGCCTTCAACTATAACCAGTGGAAGCGCATTGATTATTCCTAATGCAAACTTATATGTTTTTGGGATAATGACTTCTATGATGCATTTTATTTGGATGAAGTCTACTTGTGGTAGAATGAAAAGTGATTTCCAATATTCAGCAAGTATAGTTTATAACAACTTCCCTTGGCCAGAAAATCCTTCTGAAAAGCAAATAAAAACTATTGAAGAAAAAGCACAACATGTTTTAGATGTTAGAGTTTCTTTCCCTACTAGTTCATTAGCAGATTTATACAATCCCTTAACCATGCCACCAGCATTAGTAAAAGCCCATAATGAATTAGATAAAGCCGTGGATGCGGCCTACAGCAAACAAGCCTTCAACAGTGAAGCCAAACGCATGGAGTTTTTATTTGAGTTGTATGAAAAATATACTGCTGGATTGTTTGTTAAGGAGAAAAAAGGGAAGAAATAATATAAAGCAATATAAATATTAGGCAAAAGATAACTATAATTCTGTAAAATTAGATAAGTTGAAAAGTAAAAAAGGTAATTGCCATTTATGCGGAGAGTTAAAAGAGCTTACATTTGAGCATATTCCACCGAAAGCGGCTTTCAATGATACTCCAATACTAATTCAAAAACACGAACATTTGTTTGATGAAAAAAGTTATGTTTATGG
>CAMDGJ010000296.1 GCA_945897545.1 Flavobacterium psychrophilum | reverse complement strand
TCACACCTGACAATATAAGATACAAAGGCGGGAATATGTATTTAGACATAGTGCAACAGAAAACAAAAAAACCCGTTACCATTGGAATAATTGCCCCGCACGTTATCGATATAATTGAAAATAGTTTCCCATATAAAATCACTACTCAAAAACTAAACGACCACATTAAAAAGGTTTGCGAAACTGCCAAAATAAATGCTTTAACAGAAGGCAAAATATTTGATGCAAAAACAGGGCGTAAAGTTTTTAATAAATATGAAAAATACAAACTAATAACTACCCATTCTTTTAGGCGTTCATTTTGTACCAATTATTATAAAAGAATTCCGACACCCGTTTTAATGGGTATTTCAGGACATAGTAAAGAATCAATTTTTAGGGTTTATATTTCTGCTCCGGAGGACAAGGACGAAAATGCTGATTTATTTATGAAGTTTTATAATGACATACACAAAGATAAAGCACCCGAAATGAAAATAATTAAAAACAGTATTGTAGGTTAATAATATAAAAAAATATAAATGAGAAATCTTTAAACGAACAGGCTCTTTAATTAAACTGCAAAAGGCAATGGGGCATTCTTCGGTAAATGTAAGTTTAACCTATTTGAGGGGTTTAGAAATAGCTGATTTAAACGAAAACGATATGCCTATGATTTCAAAACAAATACGTTCCTAATTTTTCTGTGCTTTATCATTTGTATCATTGTTTTTTCCATCCATAAAGATTAAATATGCAAATGGTAATGTCGGGAAAATAAAAATCCATTGCATTTCGGGAACCACACCAAATAATTTTTCGCTAAATGGTATTATTAATATAATGTAGAAATCAATAAATACAGAGTATATACTAAATAAAAGAGAACCAATTGTTGAAATTTTTAAACTTTTCGAGCGATAATAAGTTGTTACTGCTCTTAAATAGAACCCGATTAACAAAAATATTAATGGCCATTGCAGAAGTTTTCTAAACCCATATTTATTGCCGCTAATGTAAGAACCATCATATCTGAAGTAGCTAATTAATTTAATTAAAAATTTATTACCTGTTTTTGATTCAAAATTATCATTTTTTGTGCTTTTAATTATTTTTTCATAAAGTTCATTTTTAGTCTTTTCTTTAATAAAAGGCTCCATTAAAAAACTTATTAAAGCTGTAATTAATAACAAAGTAATCATAAAGCCAAAACATCCTAAGGCCATATCAGAATCTTCTTTAAAAGTAAAAAAACTACACATAGAAATTGCTGTAATGCATATTAATAATATTAGCGTTCTGATAAGCCTTCTATATTTATAAGCTGCGTATCCGAAGAAATAAGTATGTAGTATTTTTTTCATACAATAAATTTATTTAAACCAATCTAAAATTTCATTACCAATAGAATTACTTAATGCATTATTATCAGCATTAAAAATTGAAATCTTTCCTAATCCACACTGATGGTGTTCTTCATTTTCTATAATACCTTCAAAGTTTTTGAATTTTGGAGAATCAGAATAATTTGACGGATATACTAAGACTGCCTTAGTGGATCTCCAATAATCATTGTAAACATACATCTGCCTCAAATCATCTGTTGATGGTTTACTTCCGTTAATGTTTTTCCATTTGGTATCAATAATATAAGTTTCTGATCCATTTTGAATTACAATATCAGGACGAATAGTAATACCATTCCAAAACACTTTTGATTTTTGGCCAAAGACTTCAATTTCATCTTTAGCAACATGTTTTATTCTCATTAATATGTACTCCTCCCATAACGAATTCATGTCAAATAGAAGTGCTAACATATTTTCTTTACCTGATGAAATATTAGGTGCGTAATTTAATATTATTAGCCTAGCAATTTCAAGAGCTGTTTTGTACGGTACTATTTTTCTATTTTTTGGTAAAGTATTAAAAGTTGATGAAGTTGCTTTTATTTTTTTTACTTCAGGGAAATCTAAATTAATTGTCTTGCACTTACTATACAAATAACTTCCATTTGACATTTGCTCTACAATGGCTAATGCTTGTCCTAATATTTGGTGAACTAAATGATCTTTTTCATAAACCTGATGAGATGTGAAAAATCGTTCTTTATGTATAAGATTTTTGTTAATATGTTCGGCAAATTCAAGTTTTCCTTTTAGAACTTTTATGTTTCTTTTTTCCTTGTAGTATTTTTTTACAAGGCCTTGACGAATCAGTAATTGTAATTCATTTAAGAACCACTCAAAATAGATGTCTAATAAATGGATACTTTGTTTGTTTACATTAGCTTGACCAACATTATCAACATTAAGTTTCTTTGTTACTCTTAGCATTTCAATCAATGCTCCTTGCCAAACCTTTTTATCGTCTGTAGAGTTATCAGATTTGGGTAGAATTTCTATACATAAATCATCTATTTGAACAACTCCTACATACTGAGAAAATTTAATTCCTTTATGAACAACTGTAAAATACTTGTTTTTATGGTATTCATTTAATTTTGTAAGTGCAATGAAATGCTTTTCTTCAAAAGATACAGAATCATAATCCCTTCCATAATGGAGAGTTTGATGTTCAAAAACTTGTATTTTTTTCGGATTTTTTATCATTAATTATTCAATAAAAGTATTATTGCATTTTCAATGTCATCTATCGAACTAATCAATTCAAATTGGTTTGCGATTTCGGGTGAATCAATGTTTTTAAAATTGGCAAATTTTACAGTTTTATTTTCTTTTATTTTAATAAATCCTTCACCTAGAATCAATGCTATTTTTTCGTAATCGTGGTAGAAGTATTCCTGTAATAATGGAATAATATTATTTGCAAACACAGATTTTAAACCTTTAACATCTCCACTTTCTAAATCCAAAAAATAAGAATGACCAATAGTATGATCTCGATCTAATAACACTTCTATTCTTTCATTTATGGTTTCTAAAACTTCAGCCAAAGTGAACCCCTTAAATTCTATATTAGTCAATAAAGTTGAATCAGGCATTATTTCTATAAATGAGAATCTTCTTCTTAACGCTGTATCTAAGGCCTCAACGCTTCTGTCAGCAGTGTTCATTGTGCCAATTATAAAAAGATTCGAAGGAACTCCAAAAAGTGATTTAGAATATGGCAGTGTTACTTTAATTTCGTTTGGTTTACCAATTCTCTTATCCTTTTCTATTAGAGTAATTAATTCTCCGAATATAGCTGATACATTTCCTCTATTTATTTCATCTATAAAAATTGCATAATCATTAGCAGAGTCAGCTTCCGCTTTAAGACATAGTTTTTTAAACACTCCATCTTTTATTTCAAAAGATACA
>CAMDGJ010000295.1 GCA_945897545.1 Flavobacterium psychrophilum | reverse complement strand
CCGGGATTTTGTTTTCCAAAATCAAATCGGTTACCGAGATATAAGTTTCATAATCCAGCACATTCAAGTTCTCAGTTACGGCTTGACGTGTTAAATTACTACCACAATAGGAAACCACTCGGTCAAAAATCGACAAAGCATCCCGCATCGCACCATCCGCTTTTTGAGCAATAATGTGCAAAGCATCATCTTCGCAATTCACTCCTTGGCTAAAAGCTACTTCAGCAAGATGTTCTTTAGCATCTTTTACGGTAATTCTTTTAAAATCAAATATCTGGCAACGAGAAAGAATCGTCGGAATAATTTTGTGTTTTTCGGTCGTGGCCAATATAAAAATGGCGTGTTTTGGCGGTTCTTCTAATGTTTTCAAGAAAGCGTTGAAAGCTGCTGAAGACAACATATGCACCTCATCAATAATATATACCTTGTATTGTCCGGTTTGTGGTGGAATCCGAACTTGGTCAATCAAATTCCGTATATCATCCACCGAATTGTTAGAAGCAGCATCCAATTCGAAAACATTGAAAGCAAAATCTTCATTCGGGTCGTCATAACCAGGTTGATTGATTTTTCGGGCAAGAATTCTGGCGCAAGTTGTTTTTCCAACACCACGAGGGCCAGTAAACAATAGGGCAGAAGCCAAGTGATTGCTTTCTATGGCGTGCAACAAAGTACTAGTAATTGCTTTTTGACCCACAACATCATTAAAGGTTTGCGGACGATATTTACGAGCCGATACTACAAATTGTTCCATAGATTTTTATTGGTTAGCAAATATAGGTTATAATTTAAAGATTGAAAAATTTAAATGCTGAAAGATATACTAAAACGCTTATTTTAGTAGGTTTTATTACCGAATGATTAAGTGTTCATAACTGAATTAGCAATTAAACTAAGCTAACATTAAATTAGCTTATATTTCGCATAAATATAGTACTTTTGCAACTTAAAAAAACTACTCTTGATACAGTATAAAAATAAAATTTCAGTTATAATGTCGGTTTATAATACTCCTTTTGCATTAGTAAAAAGAGCCATAGATTCTGTATTAAAACAAGATTTTAGAGACTTTGAAATTATTATTATTGACGATGGAAGCAATAACGGCGAACAAATTGAAATTTTGAAATATGCCATCAAGCACCAAGATAAAATTACTTTTTTGAGACATGAAAATTGCGGTCAATCTGAATCTATTAATAAAGGTGTTTTAATTAGTACGGGCGAATTTATAACTATTATCGATGCAGATGATGAATACAAACCTCGTCATTTAAGCGGTTGCTTGGCTGAAATGAATTCATCCGATTTGATTGCTTCAAGTACTGAAACAATTGTAGATCAGGTTTCGGACTATTATGTTCCGGATCGTTTTGATATCAATAAAGTAGTACACGTTGATGAGTGCATTATGTTTGCTACATTATTTGGTAAAAAAGAAGTCTTTGCTAGTATGAAATTTTATGATATGTATGGTGCTGATGCAAATTTCTATGAAAGGGCTCAAAAGCAATTTATTGTCAAAAAACTCGACTTACGTACTTATATTTATTACAGGAATAATCCAAATAGTTTGACCGCAAAAGTTAAGCTTAGCAGTACAATTAATGATTGATTTTAAAATTGCTAAAAATATTATTGTAGCATCACATATCTCAGGAGTTTATGATGTAAATAGAAATGAAATTTTGGCAAACGATGATTTTTCCATTGTTTCAAAATGGGCTAAATCTATTTCGGATTTAAATTTGCAAGGAATAATTTTTCATAATAACTTTTCGCAAGAAACTTGTGATGCACATCAAAATGATAGTCTTCGTTTTGTAAAGGTAGATTATGATTCCAGTTACAACCCAAATGTGTATCGGTATTTTTTGTACAACGAATTCTTAAAATTGTATTCTCATCAATTCGATAATGTATTTTTTACGGATGTTTCTGATGTTGTGGTTTTAAAAAATCCCTTTGTTGAAAATTTATTTCTGGCTAATCCATTGACTATTTTTTGTGGCGATGAACCTGAAATTTTAGATAATGTTTGGATGCAAAATCACGGAGAACATTTACGAAATAAAATACCTGATTATGCAATTTATGAAGAAAAATTCAAAAATAATACCCTTCTTAATTGTGGCATTCTAGGCGGAAATAGTGCTGTGATGAAATCTTTTATCGCCGATTTGTGGTCAATTCATAGCTCTTTTAACTTTGATAATTGTACAAAATTTACCGGTGACATGGGTGCTTTCAATTATTTGGTTCGAACTAAGTACAATAGCCAAACAATACATGGAAATCCTGTAAATACAGAATTTAAAAAATACACTTCAGATTCTATATGTTGGTTTCAGCACAAGTAGAACTATATTTTTATACCAGATTATAGTTTTTATATAGTTACATTTGCACCGCAGACCGCCTTATCGTTCCCGATTTATCGGGAGAGGAAAGTCCGGACACCATAGAGAAGCATAGCGGGTAACGCCCGTCGGTTCCCTCCCGATAGCTATCGGGATCGGAATTAGGACAAGTGCAACAGAAAGTATGTACAGGTAATGCTGTAGTGAAACCAGGTAAACTCTATGCGGTGAAATTTCAAGTATATCGGCATTTAAGGGTTCTCGCCCGTTGTCGAAGGGTAGAAAGATGGAGCACGCGAGCAATTTCGTGCCTAGATAAATGATAAGGCCACGCTATGGCGTGGACAGAATCCGGCTTATAGGTCTGCTTTTTTAAACTTAAATAGGAATTAAATTTTATTAGCCACAGCTTTACAGATTTTATAATTGATTAAAAATTTGTAAAACTGTGGCTATTGTCTTTTTTGAATGTGATTGTTATGATCTATTCCTCTTCTGTATCAGAAAATAAATCTTCATCATCCGTTTCTTCATCAGTCGATTTATCCATTTCAAAGAAACTAAAAATCGAACCACCGTAGCTTTTCTTGAATGAAAAGTGAATTAAATGATCCAATTTGGTGTATTTAGAGTGTTCTATAACCATCATTCCGTCCTCTTGAAGTGTATTCTTTTCAAAAACCTGTAAGACAATTTTGTCAAATGTTTTTTGGTCTAAAGCATATGGAGGATCGGCAAAAATAATGTCGTATTTCGCTTTGTTTCTTTCCAAAAACGTAAAAACATCACTTTTGGTGGCGGCAATATTGAAGTCATATTCGGCTGCCACTTGCTTAATGAATTTTACACACCCAAAATCAGCATCCACCGATGTAATCGGTGTGCTGCCACGAGACGCAAATTCGAAACTGATATTTCCAGTTCCCGAAAATAAATCTAGTATTTTCAAGCCTTCAAAACTGAAATGATTGTTCAAAACATT
>CAMDGJ010000294.1 GCA_945897545.1 Flavobacterium psychrophilum | reverse complement strand
ATTTGATCCAATGGTTTTTGATGTATTTGCATCTTTACTACTAGGAGCAAGTGTTGTTTTTTTATCTAGTGAATTGGTACGAGACGGAAACTTATTATTAGAAAAAATTGTTGGGAGCAAAATAACTATAATTGCTGGAACCCCAAGTTTATGGCAAATTATTTTAGATTCTGGCTGGGAAAATCGATTAAATTTAAAGGCCATTACAGGAGGAGAAGTATTACATAAATCTTTAGCAAATAGTTTACTCTCTAAATGCAACGAATTATGGAATCTATACGGCCCAACAGAAACTACTGTGGCTTCTTTTGTCTCAAAAGTTTCTAAAGATGATGACATTATAACAATTGGAAAACCAATCGATAACACTTTTGCTTATTTATTAAATACTAATAAAACGCCGGTTAAATATGGAGGAATAGGGGAAATTGCAATTGGAGGAGATGGTGTCGCATTAGGTTATTTAAAACGTAGAGAACTTACTGATGAACGATTTATTGAAAACACTTTTAGTAAAGACATTCCTAATAAATTATATTTAACTGGTGATTTAGCTAAACTTTTACCCAACGGAAACTTACAATTTATTGGACGTTTAGACCAACAAGTAAAGATAAGAGGTCATAGAATTGAACTAGGTGAAGTTGAACAAGCTCTTGCTTCTATATCAAACATTAAGACCAATGTCGTTTTAGTTAATAAAGATTTTGGGGAAGAACCAAGATTAATAGCCTATTTAGAATCAAAGGGAAATAAGCAAGATTTTAATGAGTTAAGTAGAGAACTAAGATTAATTTTACCCGATTATATGATACCATCAACTTTTATATGGGTTGATAAATTTCCTATCACAAAAAATGGTAAAATAGATAAAGAAAAACTTCCTAAACCAGAATACACAAGATCAGACTCAGCTCCAATATTTAAAAAACCTCGAACAAAATTAGAAGAAGATATTGCAAAAATTTGTAAAGAACATTTACAATTGTCTTCAATTGGTATATACGACAACTTTTTTGAATTAGGTGGAACATCGCTGACCCTTAATCAACTTGCCTCCAGAATAAAGAAAAAGTACAAAATTCATATAACTTTTCGACAACTGAGCGAAAAATACAACACACCCTTTCTTTTAGCAAAATACCTCAACAAGCATCTTCTGAAAGAAGACTCGGCAAGCAATAATTCACAGCAAACAATTCAGGAAATAAAAAATGATGAAATTGAAAATCATCAAAAACAATTAGATATGGCTTTAACACTTAAACTACCCGATACAAATAATTCTTTAATTTTCAACAACCCTCCAATGCCCGGGGCAAAATTAGGAAGAGATGAAAATGGAAATCCAGCCTGGTTCATCGAAAATCCAAATACTATTGGAGAATTTATAAAAATTAATGTATAAAAAAATGCCTACTAAATAAAATAAAAAATCATAGCTATTTAATATTTTTAATTTGCTAAATCAAAAAAAAAACATAACGAATGAACAATTTACAAGGAAGCCCCAAATTTAATCCATTTGCAGGTCCAGAAATAGAAAAAGCTATTTATACTATAAGATCACAATCTGAAATATGGACTTCTTGTTTTTTTGGCGGAAATGATGCAAATAGAGCCTATAACCTGACTTTCACAATAGATTTTGATGGAGTTTTGAACACTCCAGCGATGGAGTTAGCAATTCAAACTTTAGTTAATCGCCACGAGTCACTACGCGCCTCTTTTAGTACAGATGGTGTTTATATGTCTATTTTCAAACAGCTATCTATTGGCATTAGCAAACTGAATCTATCCAATTTGGATGAAAAGTCAAAAAATGACGCATATGAACATTATAAAAAAGAAGATGCTGATTATATCTTTGACCTCGTTAATGGACCTTTGATTAAAGCTGGTTTGATTACGTTTTCTGATGTTCAAAATAGTTTAATAATAACAGCACACCATATCATTTGCGATGGTTGGTCTATAAGAGTTATTTTAAAAGAATTAGGGACAATTTATTCTGCTTTAGTGGAAAATAAAACACCTGTACTAGCTGAATCTATAGCTTTTAGTTCATTTGCAAATGAGGAACAATTATTTTCGAATAGTAATGAATGCAAAGAAGTTGAAAAGTATTGGATCGAAATGTACGAGGAAAATATTCCTGTAGTAAATCTTCCAACTGATAATCCCAGACCGTCGCTTCGAACATATGAAAGCGGGCGTTTAGATTTTACAATAGATTCAAATCTATTGGCATCTATAAAAAAAACTGGCTTAAGTATAGGTGCCAGTTTTTTCACCACTTTGTTAGCAGGTTTTGAAGTTTTTTTATGTCAAGCAACTGGTCAGAATGATTTAGTTGTTGGTGTTCCTTCTGCAGCGCAGCCTAAAAATGGAATGGATAATTTAGTAGGTCATTGTGTTAATTTATTGCCCTTAAGAAGCAATCTTGCGCCGAATGTAAGTTTTATAGATTATCTAAAAAAACGGAAAACAGAACTTTTTGACGCTTATGATCATAAAAATCTTAGCTTTGGTCATCTTTTACAAAAACTCAATGTTCCCCGCGATCCTTCAAGGATACCTCTTGTGCCAATTACTTTTGGTGTTGATCTTGGGATGACCGATGGTGTTGCTTTTTCTAATCTTACCTTTGAGCTAAAAAATAATCCTAAATCTTTCGGAACTTTCGAAATTTTTCTTAATGTCTCAGGTACCGAAAAAAATATGGTTTTTGAATGGTCTTTTAACAAGGTTCTTTTTGAACCAGAAACTATCAAGAAAATGATGCTGTCTTTTGAGCAAATATTGCAAAAGATTGTCGAAGACCCATCAAAAACGCTGGGAGAAATTACCTGTCAGGATTATACAAATATAAATTTCGAAATAAGCGGGCCAAAAATGGGGTATCTCAAGAGCACATTGCATGAACTTTTTGCTAAACAAGCTGAAATGTTTCCTAATGCAATTGCACTTGAATTTGAGGACAAACAAATTACTTATAGCGATTTAAGTATAATGATAAATCAAATGGCGAATTATCTGTGGTTGCAAGGTTTGCGACCAGGTCAAATTGTAGCTATTTCTTTAGATAGAACTCCAGAATTAATTGCTTCTCTTTTTGCTGTATTACAATGTGGTGCATCTTATGTCCCTATCGATACTAATTATCCTGATGGGCGACTCAATTTAATGATTGAAGACTCAGAAGCTGCATTTTATATTGGTTTAAACTTAAAAGCAAACTTTCCAAACAAAGCGATTTCTCTCACTATTGCATCTATATTGGAATCAATGCGTGATTTACCTGTAGAACCTGTAAATCATAAGGTTCCTACCGAATCTGCT
>CAMDGJ010000293.1 GCA_945897545.1 Flavobacterium psychrophilum | reverse complement strand
GTAATACTGCTCTGCTGTTCTACTCCCGCCCCAACCTTTTAATTTAGCTTCGGCTAGCATGAAATTGAGCTCGGCGTAAGTTGCAATATAAAATTTCATGTCTTGTGCCATAAATAATAACCTACTCGGCTTACTATATCGGTTGTTTGCTATACCGTTCAAAATGTTATTACTAGGATTTAAATTCCAGTCTGAAAGAGATACTGTACCTCCAATAGGCCTTCCAAAATAAGGAAGCTTATATTGAACAATAACCCTTTGTCGTGGATTGTCTAATATAGTAGATCCAGACTTAAATAGCGTATCATTGATGGTAATGGGATTAGTTGATGGTTCAGCTACAACTTTTAATCTTGGATCATAGTATGTTTTCATATTCAAGATGTAGTGAAAATTCACAAACGGAACTACATCCTCCTGTGCAGTTATATTCACATAACGATTATAATTAAACGACCAATTCTCTAAAATAGTTTCCCATTTCATGGCAATGTTCTCTGCATTGGAAGAAATTAGTGCCGCTTCATTGGCCATAACTTCTGTGCCGTGTTTTTGTGCCAATGCTGGATAACCTTCTGATATTCGTAAGGCAATTTTTAAACGCAAAGTGTTTGCAAATTTTTTCCACATCAGATTGTTACCATTAAAAACGGGGTCTTTAGATAATTTATCCCCCGTTACACTAATACCGTCACCCGCGGCTTTTAACATATCCATTATGGCAATATAAATAAATTCCTCACTGTCATAAGTTGTTGTAGTGCTTGATCCTAAAGCATCAGTATAAGGAACTGGACCGAATGTAGAAACAAGAATAGAATACACATAACTTTTCCAAATTTTAGCAATGTGTACCCGGTTTGCATATTTTGGATCGTCAGAATAAGTATCAATTATTGCTTGAGTATTCTTAAGTATATTTACATAAAAACGTTTCCAATATTGATCAACACCAGAGTCTGTATAAAAAAACTTTGGGAACTGCCCTCCCTTTCCTCCATAGTAACTGGCATAATTATTATACATTTGATCATTCATATCACCACCTACAAGATCTACAGTGTTTTTTACAGCACCAGCAAACAAGGCTTCTGGTGTTGCATCATTAAAATTATTTGGATTTTTATTCATGTCTTCAAAACCATTCGTGCATGAAAACATCCCAATTGCTAAACAAGCTACCAAAAATACTTTGCTTATATATTTATTTTTTTTCATTTTGTTCGAATTAAAATCCTAGGTTAATATTTATTCCAAGGGTTCGTGTGGGCAAAAAGGAACCATATTCAATTCCTTGACCATTACCTGAAGTGGTTCCTGCTTCTGGATCTATCCCTTGAGGAGTATTTCTATAAATAGTCCATAAATCTCGCCCTACTAAAGAAAATTTAGCTCTTTTAAAAGGGGTTTTCTTTAAAAATTTATTGGGAAAAGTATAGCCTAATGTGATCTCTCTAAGTTTAACATAAGAAGCGTCATAAGTAAATCGCAGCTGATCATTCAATCCATCAAAACCATAGTTTTCTGGACTTATAAATGCGTTAGAATAAACTATGTTTCCATTTGCATCACGTTTCGCTACTAAATTACCATTTGCGTCAGTTGTTGAAATGGCTGATCCGGCATACTGTCTGCCTTTAATACGATCGCTATCCGCATAAGTATTTCCGTAAAGTCCTCTCCCGAAACGTTCTTCGGCGGTCTCACCCATAATAACGCTTGAAAATAAAAATTCATCTCTAGCAGCATAGGTGTCTGCATGAGCTCCTTGGTTAACAGTCTTTAACATTGTACCAGAATACATCTCGCCTCCCATTTTCGCATCTAAAAGTACATTTAAAGAAAAACCATTATAACTAAACGAATTTTTTAATCCCCCTATCCAATCTGGTTGTGCATTTCCAAGCACTTCATTTTGCTTCCATGCAATGCGACCATTTTCTAATACTAATGGTATGCCTGTTTCGGGATCTCTTGCTTGAACATTACCTCTTAACTCTCCTAAGGGTTTCCCCACTTCGGCAAAAACATTCACATTAAACCATGTTCTTAATGACAAACGATCTACCCCATCAATTAAAGAAACGACTAAAGATTCATTTTTGGACCAATTCAAATCGACAGCCCATTTAAAGGAATTATCTATGATTTTTCCAGAAAATACAACCTCCATCCCTTTACTCCGTATTTCACCTGCATTAAAAAATTGACTAGAAAAACCACTTGTTGGTGTAGTTTGAGCAGCAATAATTTGATTAATTGTTGAGGATTCATAATAGGTTGCGCTCAAGGAAATTCTATTTTTAAAAAGTCGTGTTTCGATACCAAATTCATTGGAAGAAGTTAATTCAGGCTTCAAATCTGAATTGTTTCTTGTGGTCTGATAGGCCAACCATGCTGAAGTGTTATACAACCCTCCATATTGATAGTTCGTTATGGTATTATAGGGTTTGGTGTCGTTACCAACTTGTGCATAAGAACCTCTTATTTTTCCATACGTCAAGATATCATTCTTGGGTATCAATTCTGAAAAAATAAAGCTTCCGCCTACAGATGGATAAAAATAGGAGTTATTATTGCTAGGTAAAGTAGAAGACCAATCGTTTCTGGCAGTTACATCCATAAAATAGGTATTTTTATAGCCTAAGGAAAGCGAACTAAAGGCTGAATTTACCCTTTTTCTGGAATCTATTTCTATTACTTCTGGTATACCGTTAGAATTTGACAAACTCCTTACATCACGAACTATCAAGCTGTTTATTCTAGTTTGTCTTTGAGAAGATGTCAAATCAAACCTATTGGCCCCTACTAAGGCAACAATAGAAAAATCTTTAATTTTTTTATTGTAATTTAATATAGCTTCATAATTCCAGTTCTGGGTTTGGTTATTAAATGTTCTATAAAAACCATCCGGGTCATAAGCAGCTCCCATATTATTAAACTCTTCGCCCTGTACTAGATTTACAGAACCATTAACTTTTGATTTAAGACTAAGTGCCTTTGTAATATCCCATTTTAAACTAACATTTCCAATTAAATTATTAGCCTCATCTTGATTACTATTTTCATATAAGTTCCAATAGGGGTTTTTAAATGGACCATTTCCTGGGGCGGCAAAGGCTACATTTTGATCTGTTTTATAAGGAAGTAAATTATCTCTACCCATATCCGGCAACATATACATATAATTATTTGCGGGATTCCGTTCGCTTCCATTTTGGTACATCCGGTTTTTTACTTTATTATTGGTGTACAAAACACTCATGTCAGTTGAAAGCGTATTTGAAATTTTTTGAGATCCTCTAAAGGTTAAGTTGTTTCTATTCTGTACCTCCATAGTATTAATAACATGGTCTCCAGAA
>CAMDGJ010000292.1 GCA_945897545.1 Flavobacterium psychrophilum | reverse complement strand
AATGAATACTTTAAAAATTGCCATTCAAAAATCAGGTCGCTTAAACGAAGATAGTATCCAAATTCTAAAAGATGCAGGAATCTCAATCGATAACGGCATAGACCAATTAAAAGCGGAAGCTTCTAACTTTCCTTTAGAAGTTTTGTATTTACGAAATTCGGATATCCCTCAATATTTAATAGATGGTGTAGTGGATATAGCCATAGTTGGAGATAATTTATTGGTCGAAAAAGGGAAAAATATTGAAGTAATTCAAAAATTAGGATTTTCAAAATGCAAAGTTTCTGTAGCGGTTCCAAAAGCATTTGAATACAACTCTATCAAAGATTTAGAAGGAATGCGCATCGCAACTTCTTATCCCAATACTGTACTTGATTTTTTTAATTCAAAAGGTGTAACAGTTGATCTTCACCAAATCTCAGGATCGGTTGAAATAGCGCCAAATATTGGTCTTGCCGATGCGATCGTAGATATTGTTTCTAGCGGAAGTACCTTATTTAAAAACAATTTAAAGGAGGTTGAAGTTATTTTTAAAAGCGAAGCAGTTTTAGCGGTTTCTCCAAAAGTTAGCCCAGAATCTCAAAAAATAATTGACACCCTTAAATTCCGAATCGAATCAGTATTAAGAGCTAGAAAATCAAAATACATTTTGATGAACATTCCAAACGATAAAATCGAAGCTATAGGCAAAATATTACCCGTTTTAAAGAGTCTTACCGTGATGCCCTTGGCTGAAGAGGGTTGGAGTAGCGTACATTCGGTAATTGACAAAGACACATTTTGGGATGTAATTGACCAACTCAAAGAAGCAGGTGCCGAAGGAATTCTAGTTTGCCCAATCGAAAAGATGGTTTTATAAAAAGTTATGAGTTTAGAAGTTATAAGTTGCGCATCTTAACGAATAACCTATAACGCCTAACCCATAGCACTTAACTTTTAACTGCAAAAAATGAACAAAATATACAATCCAAAACGGGAAACTTGGTCCGAAATATTAAAAAGACCAACTAAAACAATAGAAGATATTGAACTTACTGTAAAAGAAATTTTCAAGGAAGTTCAAAAAAAAGGTGATGAAGCTGTAGCTAGATATACATCGCTTTTTGATGGTGCCAAAGTCGGAAATATTGAAGTTACTCAAACAGAAATTGAACAAGCAATAAGTTTGGTTTCAGATGAATTAAAAAATGCCATTCAATTAGCAAAATCAAATATCGAAAAATTTCATTCGGCTCAAAAAACAGCTAAAGTTGAAGTAGAAACCATCGAAGGCGTGAATTGCTGGCAAGAAAAAAGACCTATTCAAAAAGTAGGATTATACATTCCGGGCGGAACTGCTCCTTTGTTTTCGACCGTTTTAATGTTGGCTGTACCAGCAAATATTGCCGGTTGTAAAGAAATTATTCTGTGTTCGCCACCGGATAAAAAGGGAAACATCAATCCAGCTATTTTATACGCGGCTGACTTATGTGGTGTAACCAAAATCTTGAAAGTGGGCGGAATCCAAGCCATTGCAGGAATGACTTTCGGAACGGAAACTATACCAAAAGTGTATAAAATATTTGGACCTGGTAATCAGTTCGTGACGGTTGCAAAACAATTGGCAACTCAATTTGGCGTGGCAATCGATATGCCTGCTGGACCAAGTGAATTGTTGATTGTAGCTGATGATGCTGCCATCCCAGCGTTTGTAGCGTCTGATTTATTATCGCAAGCAGAACACGGAGTTGACAGTCAGGTTATTTTAGTTTCTACTTCAAAAAATTTGATTGACGAAGTTGAGGCAGCAATTCAAACTCAATTAGAAGTCTTGCCAAGAAAAGCCATCGCTGAAAAAGCCATCGCCAATTCGAAGCTGATTTTTGTCGAAAATGACACAATTGCTTTGGAATTAATCGATGAATATGGCCCTGAACACTTTATTATTTGTACCAGCGATGATGATTTTTATGTAAATAACATAGGTAATGCAGGTTCGGTTTTTATTGGAAATTATACGCCGGAAAGTGCAGGCGATTATGCTTCGGGTACCAATCACACCTTGCCAACTAACGGATATGCCAAGAATTATAGCGGCGTAAATTTGGATAGTTTTACCAAATCGATGACCTTTCAAAAAATTTCCGCAAAAGGAATTCAAAACATTGGCAAAGCCATAGAAATCATGGCAGAAGCAGAAGGGTTGCAGGCACATAAGAATGCAGTGACTTTGAGATTAGCACAAATAGAAAAAAGAATATAGAATAAAGATATCAGAATATAGAAAATATATAGAACTTGGATACATCTATGTTCTATTCTCTATTTTCTTTACTCTTTTTAAAATAGAAAATATGAATAATTTCAACATAATTAATTTAGTACGCGAAAACGTCAAGTCGATGAAGCCTTATTCTTCGGCACGTGACGAATTTGAGGATTTTGACACCGCCAATATGATTTTCTTAGATGCGAATGAAAATCCTTTTCAAAACGGAGTAAATCGCTACCCAGATCCACAACAAAGCAATGTAAAATCGGTTTTGGCGAAGCTAAAAAATGTAAATACAAAACAAATTTTACTCGGTAACGGAAGCGACGAAGTACTGGATTTAATCTTCAGGGCTTTTTGTGAGCCTAAACAAGACAATGTGATCACTTTGCCACCAACTTACGGAATGTACGGAGTTTTGGCTAATTTAAACAACATCGAAAACAGAGAAGTATTGCTTTCTGCTGATTTCCAGCCAGAAGTGGAGAAAATTTTAGAAGCCGTTGACGAAAATACTAAAGTTATCTTTTTGTGTTCGCCAAACAACCCAACTGGAAATTCATTTTCAGATGAAAATGTAGCATATTTGTTGCAAAATTTCAATGGTTTGATTGTGATTGATGAAGCCTATATTGATTTTTCAAAAAAACAAAGTTGGATGAACGAATTAGATGAATATCCAAATTTGATCATCACCCAAACGCTATCCAAAGCATATGGTATGGCTGGTATAAGATTGGGAATTTGTTATGGTTCAGCAGCGATAATATCGGTTTTAAACAAAATAAAACCACCTTATAATATAAACGAATTGACGCAGTTAAGAGCATTGGAAAGATTGAGTAATCCAGACAAAATAAAATCTGAAATAGTCTCAATTATTGAACAAAGAAAAGAATTACTTAAAGTATTAGTTGATATAAAATTTATTGAAAAAATATATCCTACGGAAGCCAATTTCATCTTGATAAAAGTGGATGATGCCAATAAAAGATACGCCGAATTGATTGCCAAAGGAATCGTGATTCGAAACAGAACAACCCAACCTTTATGTGAAAATACTTTACGTTTGACTATTGGAACGGAAAATGAGAATGCTATTTTAATGAAAGCGTTAAAAGAATTGAAA
>CAMDGJ010000291.1 GCA_945897545.1 Flavobacterium psychrophilum | reverse complement strand
CCTCTTACATAAAATTCATATCCAGAACGAGTTCGCATATCAAAATTCCGAACAGACAAACTACCTCCGTGTCTTTCGCTAGGATTCAAATCTGGATTTCCTATAAATGTGTTTAATGGGTTTGCCAAATTCAAAACCGGCAGTAATTGATTTGCAGAAGGAAGATTTAAATTGTAATCATACCTAAAGGATACCGATTTTGTTTTACCAACACGATATCGAATAGAAGCTGTTCCAATGGGAATAATGTATTTTTTATTTAAATCTGTTGCTTTGTCTAAATATAATGAATGATTATCATATTGAATTATCGATGCCCCAGAATTGAAATTGAAAGTAAATTTATTTTTTTCGAATGTTACTCCTAATTTCTGACTAAATGCGTTCCTTTTAGAAGTTGTGAAATTAGACATCATATCATTTTCTGTGGTGTAGGATTGGTTTAGAGTGTCAAAATCATACGTTTTCAAATCACTTATATTGTTTCTCCAGTTGTATTGGCCTCCAACTCGCACTCTCAAAGAATCGGTAATGGGTTCTGTATATTCAATTTCAGCTGAATATGAATCACTATTATTGTCTGTAATTCTTTTTTGGTCCCGAATATCATCAGGAATATTGTTTTGATAAAAGATTGTCTTTGCCTTATTGAGAACATCAACTTCGTTGCCATTATTGTCGCTGTCAATAGATACACTTAAATTTCTAGCTCTCTTTTCAAAGGCTTTATTGAAATTAATAGCATTGGAAAATGCTTGAGAACTGTTTTCGGTATTGGATTGGGAAGTACTTTCATTTAATGCTTCGCTGTTTTCATCTGTTGAAAAGCTTGAAGACATTGAAGAACTAGTACTATTGGACTGATTGTATTTTGGAACATAAACTATTCTTGTTTTTGGATTTATGTCATACTCTAATTCAAAATTTAATTTGTTTTCTGTTCTTTCTGATTTTGATTTTGAATCAGATTCCGTAAGAAACGAACCTTCTGGCAAAAAACTAACTTGCTTCGCTTTGGTAGCATTTTCAGTGGAGATATTCGAAAAATTATAACTCGAACTAGATTCAAAATCTTTAAACAACTCGTCAACATAATTAATTCCAAATAAATTAGAAGTGGTTATGCCTTTACCTGTAGTCCCTGAGGTTCTTCCGCTAGAGTTTCTTCCGCCACCCATAGTATCAAAAACTTCATCCATCGAAAAACCAGTAGAGTTGACATTATTAGAAGAAGCTAATAGGCTAATTTTCCTGTTATTATCAAAAAAATTAGTGATAAAACTAGTTTCATACCTATCATCTGTTCCGTAACCACCCAAAAATTTACCAAACATTCCTTTGTTTTTCTCCTCGACTATTGTCAAATTTACCCTAGAATTATCCGAACTTGCCTCTTGTTTAGACATTTCTTCCTTTTTCGTTTTATAGTCCATAACTTGAACTTTCTGAATCAATTCTGCTGGTAAATTTTTCAAAATGAGTGCACCATCTCTATCAAAAAAGGGCTTTCCGTTGATGAGAACTTCGGTTACCACTTTGCCGTTAACGGTCAATACCCCATCGCTGTCTATCAAAAAACCGGGTAATTGTTTCAACAATGCCTCTACAGTTGCATCTGGTCTAACTTTAAAAGAAGGAGCATTAAATTCGAGGGTGTCTTTTTTAACTCTTATTGGAGGAGCTTGTGTTTTGATAACTACTTCTTTGAGTAGATTTTCGCTTTCCTCCAAATAAATATTTCCTAGCGGAATACTATTATGAACCTCTTTAAATTCTTTCAAGAAATTTTTATATCCAATATTTGAAATTTTCAGAAAAACAGGTTTGTTAATTTTCTTCGAAACAAATTTAAAGTTCCCTTTTTTGTCTGAAACTGTATAATCAATTACCGAAGAATCTTTTACTGTAGAAAGGTAAACAGTTGCCAATTCAACAGGCAATTGTGTATTTATATCTAAAATTGTTCCGCTAATAATGATGTCGTTTTGTGCATTGGCAGACAGAAATAAAAATATAAGGAGAGAAAAACAAAAGTATTTAGACATATTGAATTTAAGGAAGTTAACACATTTGACTTAAAAAAACGGTAAAGGTTTAAAGGTAATTCTTATTTATTATCAACAAACTCGATTTCTATAAAAAATATTGAAAACAAATTCTGAAAAACAAGAAAATCACCTCACTTTACTCCTCAAAACAAAATAATGAAGGAACTTTGGAAAAAATCGTTTCAAATAAACGCCCAATACTTCTTTGCCTCCAATATACACTTCAAATTTATTAGACTCAACGGCTTTTACAAATTTCTTGGCAAAAACAGCTACAGGCATTCCGTTTTTCGTGGCTTCATCTTCTTGATTTTGCTTAGACCCGTTAGCGGTTAAAGCATTTTTAGCCACATTTGTTTGAATAAATCCGGGGCAAATAAGCGTCACATCAAGAAAATCCTTGTAATGTTCCATTCGTAACACGTCGAAAAAACCGTGCAAGGCGTGTTTTGCACCACAATATCCGGAACGATAGGGCGAACCAAATTTTCCCATCAAACTGGTAATAGTTACAAAATGTCCGCTTTTGTTTTTAATGAAATACGGAAGCAAAGCTTTGGTTAAAGCCACCGTTCCTAGATAATCAACTTCAATGAGTTTTTTGTCCACTTCAAAATCAGTTTCGGCGATAAGTGACCTTTGGCTAACTCCACCATTGTTGACGAGAATGTCAATTTTTCCGAAGGCAGCAACGGCTTTTTCTGCATTATTTTTAGCATTGCCAAAATCAGCCAAGTCGAAAGGCAGTACCACAACTTCTGCATTTACACATTTAGATTTCACCAATTCTAAAGCATCAATAGTCCGTGCCGAAAGTATCAATTTGCAGTTTTTCCGAGCCAATTCATAAGCTAACGCCTCACCTATTCCGCTTGAAGCACCGGTAATCCAAACTACTTTGCTGTTTATTGGTTTCATTAAAATATCTTTTTGTCAATATATTAAATTAAGCCCTATTTTTTGTTCCTTGAAATACTTATCTTCTTTAACCAAACCGCTTGTGCTTTGGCTTCTTTCAAGGTAACTGGCTGCTGCTTGGATAAGTGCTCCATATTTAACTTGGCTCGTTCCTGAAATGATAAGTTGTAATTCATATTTCGAATGTTTTTTAAAAATATTTATTCTTCCAAATTTACAAATATTATTTCCAACTATTTCTCTCGAAATAAATATCAATAGGAACACCTGAAAAATAAATAGTAATTAAACATTTTTTTAAAACATAGAAAATAGTAACTTTGGTTTTTAAATCAGTAAAAAATGGGAGCTTTGGAACTAAAAGATAGCGTTTTACAATATATCAATTCTGCTGACGAGCGACTTTTAAAAGTTGTTAAAGCTGTTATTGAAAGCTATC
>CAMDGJ010000290.1 GCA_945897545.1 Flavobacterium psychrophilum | reverse complement strand
GACGAGTGAAAACAGATTTTGTAGATGGTTTTATTTTAGACAGAGGCTTTCAAGTTTTATTGACTGCTTACCCAGAAGCAAAAATGCTATTGAATTACAAAGACTTGCAACTTCAAAAAATGTTGCCCGGAGCAACCGTACTTTATGATGGTGGCATATTTGAAATTGCAGATCCCATAAGACGACCACTGGCTTTGTTCAGCACGTTATTCGCTCCCGTTGGAACAATACGAGATAAAATAAACACGCTTTGGTTGAAAAATAAATTACAAAAAATGTCAATTGATGACATTTTCAATCAACGGGAACAAACCACTTTACAACAATTATCTGATTATGGCTTTAGCCAAAAAATGATTCAACGTTTTTACAAACCTTTCTTATCGGGTATTTATCTAGAAAATCAATTAACGACTTCAAACAGAATGTTCGACTTTGTTATGAAGATGTTTTCGGATGGAGATGTTGCCGTTCCCGCTTTTGGAATGGAAGAAATACCAAAACAATTAGTAAGTCAATTACCAGAATCAAGCATTCAATACCATAAAAATGTTACCAAAATAGCCGGGAATATACTAACTCTTGAAGACGGAACAACTTTTGAAGCCAATCAAATTGTTATTGCAACAAATGCAAACGAATTTACCAAGCAATTTTTGCCAAATCAAAAAACTACTGCACAACAGGTGACCAACGTGTATTTTGAAGCACGCACTGCCCCAACTAACAAAGCTGTTGTAGTATTGAATGCTTCGTCTAATAAAAAATGGGTTAATAATTTAACCGTTTTATCTAATGTTTCTAAAACGTATGCACCGCAAGGAAAAGTGTTAGTATCCGTTTCCTATAACGGATTAGCTCCTGTTACAGACTTTGAATTGGCTGAAAATATGAAAAAAGAATTGGAACAATGGTATGGTAAACAAGTACAAGATTGGAAACTGATTAAAACTTATCGAATTGATTATGCATTGCCTATTCAGGAAAGTGTGAAAAATGAGTTGTCCATTTCTGAAATAAAAATATCCGATACCCTTTTTATTTGTGGTGATCATTTGTTAAATGGATCAATAAATGCAGCTTTTAAAACAGGTCGATTGGTAGCCGAAGCGATGAAATTATAATATGCTTTTTTGATTGTTTGCAATTTGTGAAAATGAATACTCCTTAGCAGATAAAATTTCAATAAAAACTAAGCATAAATAAAAAAGGTGTTTACATTCTTATTGCCAAAATCGATATAAAATAATTCACAATTAATAATTGCTTCGCCTATTCAAAAAATAAAAAAATATTTTTTTCGGGTCAAAATTGCTTCGCCAGTTCTCAAAATAAAGATTTCTTTATTTTGTTCGTGTCATAATTATTTTCTACATTTGCACACGAATTAGGAAAAACTTAATTCATACATAATAATCATTTAAATAATATTGGAATGTATTTAACAAAAGAAGTTAAAGAAGAAATCTTCGCTAAACACGGAGAAAAAACAAACACAGGAAAGTCAGAAGCTCAAATCGCTTTATTTACTTTCAGAATTTCTCACCTAACAGAGCACTTGAAAAAAAATCGTCATGATTACAACACAGAGCGTTCATTAGTATTGTTAGTAGGTAAAAGAAGATCATTGTTAGATTACTTGAAAAAGACAGAGATTAACAGATATCGTGAGATTATCAAAGTATTGAATATTAGAAAATAATCAATATAAAAAAGAGGTGCGTAAGTGCCTCTTTTTGTTTTTACACAAACCTATAAGGGGTTACAATCCTTGTAGGTTTGCATTTTAAAAAAAGTTTGGTTTTTCATTGGAATGCAACAACTACAATCCGCTACTGCGGGACAATCACAACTATTCTGCTGACAGGCAGGAAAACCAATGTAAAATTAAAAAAGGAAAAATTATGATTCCACAATTATTTGTAGAAAGCATCGATTTAGGTGATGGCAGAAGCATCACAATCGAGACAGGACGTTTAGCAAAACAAGCTGACGGTGCTGTAGTAGTAAGAATTGGAAAAACTGTTATTTTAGGAACAGTTGTATCCTCAAGAAAAGCAAGTCCAGGTATCGATTTTTTACCATTAACGGTAGATTATCGTGAAAAATTTGCAGCCGCAGGTCGTTTCCCTGGAGGTTTCTTCAAAAGAGAAGCGCGTCCAAGTGATAACGAAGTACTAACAATGAGATTAGTAGACCGTGTTTTGCGACCACTTTTCCCTAGTGATTACCATGCAGAAGTTCAAGTTATGATTCAGTTAATGTCTCATGACGATGAAGTTATGCCAGATGCATTAGCAGGATTAGCCGCATCAGCAGCACTTGCATTGTCTGACATTCCTTTTGAAACTTTAATTTCTGAAGCTAGAGTTGGAAGAATTGACGGTAAATTCATCATCAATCCATCTCGTGCTCAATTAGAATTATCAGATATTGATATGATGATTGGTGCTTCGACAGATTCTATCGCAATGGTAGAAGGAGAAATGAAAGAAATTTCAGAAGCAGAAATGCTAGAAGCCATTAAATTTGCACACGAACATATTAAAAACCAAATTGCTGCGCAAGAACGTTTGCAAGCTGCTTTTGGGAAAAAAGAAGTTCGTACATACGAAACGGAAAGAACAGACGATGCCATTCACGCCAAAGTGAAAGCAGCAGCTTACGATAAAATTTATGCTATAGCAAGCAAAGGCTCAGCAAAACAAGAACGTACAGCAGCATTTGCAGAAGTTAAAGAGGAAGTTAAAGCCTTATTTACAGAAGAAGAATTAGCAATTGATGGAGATTTAGTTTCTAAATATTTCTACAAAGTAAATAAAGAAGCAGTTCGTAACGTAACTCTAGATTTAGGAACACGTTTAGACGGAAGAAAAACTACAGAAATTAGACCTATTTGGTGTGAAGTAGATTATTTACCATCTGTTCACGGATCAGCATTGTTTACTCGTGGAGAAACGCAAGCATTGGCTACAGCTACTTTAGGAACTTCTAGAGAAGCAAACCAAATTGATTCGCCATCTGAACAAGGAGAAGAAAAATTCTACTTGCACTATAATTTCCCACCATTTTCTACAGGAGAAGCACGTCCGTTGAGAGGAACTTCAAGAAGAGAAGTAGGTCACGGAAACTTGGCTCAAAGAGCGTTAAAAAATATGATTCCTGCTGATTGTCCTTACACCATTCGTGTGGTTTCAGAAGTTTTAGAATCTAATGGTTCTTCTTCTATGGCTACTGTTTGTGCTGGAACATTATCATTAATGGATGCTGGTATCCAAATGATTCGTCCAGTTTCTGGAATTGCAATGGGATTGATTACTGACGGAGATCGTTTTGCTGTTTTATCTGATATTTTAGGTGATGAAGATCATTTGGGAGATATGGATTTCAAAGTAACTGGAACTT
>CAMDGJ010000289.1 GCA_945897545.1 Flavobacterium psychrophilum | reverse complement strand
GCGATTGCTGGAGTATTTTTTGCACAACAGACAGGAACCACTGGTGGAGAAATTCGTCACACCGAAATTAGAGCAAACGCAGTGTCGACCATTGTTGGAGAGGAGAAAGTAGAAGAGGATAAAGATTAATTTCGAATTACTATTATAATCAAAAGGCTGTCTTTTTTAGACAGCTTTTTGCATTTAATAGAGTAGTGACCTAATCAACTTGTAAACAATAAAATTAACAATTGCGCCACTATAATCCTGCTTATAGTTACCAAAGGATAAACTGTCGCATAGGATTGATTAGGAATGTCGGAATCTAAATATTTTGTACTAAAAGCTAATGCAGCTGGATCCGTATAAGAACCACTAATAATACCTACCATTTGATAGAAATTTAATTTGAAAACAAATCGACTAAGCAATAGTAATAATGTTAATGGAATAAAAGTGATATAACAACCATAATAAATCCACATCCAGCCGTTATTTGCTATAAAATTATCATAAAAGCCGTGACCTGCTTTTATTCCCACTGCCGCAAAAAACAAACAAATTCCTAAGTCTTTCATAAAATGAATTGCACCATTATTAATATAAGAATGAATTACTCCAACGCCTCCGTATCTACTGATAAATAAGGCGGCTAAAAGTGGCCCCGCAGCCAATCCTAATTTTAATGGAACGGGCAATGAAGGAATTACAATTGGAATTGAACCTATAACTACACCAAAAATTAATCCTCCAAAAAGAGATAGGAAATCAGGTTCTAACAGTATTTTTTTAGAATTTCCAATAATTTTTTCCGCTTCTTTAATGTCTTGCTTATTTCCCACAACCATTAAGGTATCTCCATAAAAAAGTTCTAATGAAGGCTGTGCCAATATTTCTAATCCCGAACGAATTACACGAGTAACTTTTACATCGTATTGGTTGTATAAATCAAGTTGCGCCAATGTTTTATGAGTTGCTGTTTTTAAAGTAACACTAAGGATTTTTGCTGTTACATCATCCTCAGATTCTATAAATAAATCAGTGGAAATTTTACCGACAATTTCTATAAATTGATCAATATCTTTTTGTTTAGCCACCACCATTAAAACGTCTTTTTTGCTAATAACAGCGTCTAATGATGGCGAATACACAATCGTTGTTCCGCTATGTTTTTGTCTAGAAATAATTACATTATGAATATTGAATTCTTTAAATACTTGTTTGAATGTTTTTCCAATTACTTCAGGTTTAGTAACTCTGCATTTTTGACGCACGATTTTATTATCAAAATCTTTATTTTTTTTCTGAAGTAATTCGACCTCATTTGGCAAATCAATTTTTAAAATTTTTTTTGCTAAAATGATAACGAAGATAATTCCAAAAACCCCTATTGGATAGGTTATTGCATAAGCAATGGCAGGATCTGAAAAGTGGTCAGCAGGAAGTTTTAATTGCTTTTGAATTTCTATGAGGGTAGATTTTGCAGCTCCTAATCCTGGAGTATTGGTAACTGAACCAGACATTAATCCAACTGCATTTTCAATTTTTACATTGGCGTATAAATGAATCAGATAGGTGATAGCACCTCCTAGAAATACAGTTCCAACCCCTAGAGCATTAAATAGTAGTCCTTCTTTTTTAAAGGATGAAAAGAAAGTGGGACCCACTTGAATACCTATGCCGTAAACAAATAGAATTAAACCAAATTCGCGTACAAATTGTATTAAATCCGCATTCATACTAAATCCTAAGTGTCCTAAAAAAAGACCAACAAATAATACGGCAGAAACTCCTAAGGAAATATTTCCTAATTTTAATTTTCCTGCGAAAAATCCTATACTAATAGCCATAAACAAAACTATTAACGACTGAGTCATCTCTGGTTCTTCAGCTGGAGAAAACAATGTGTAAAACCATTCAAACATAATTCTAAGTATTGGTTAAATTTTCTTCTTCAAAACTAACGAATATTAATATGCTTTTAAATGATATTTATCATAAATAACTCCTGTAAACCATTGAAAACTAGCGAATAATTTTTGTAGATTTATTTTTTTTTATGATATTTATCAGGTTTTATAGAATTGAAATCCTTAATTTTGATATAGAAAAAAAGGACAAAACTAATATTCAAAAATTATGAAAAACATTAGAATTATTCAGGAATTAGACGATTTAGGAATTACAGGGTATCACGAAGTAGTTTACAATCCTTCGTATGAAGAAATGTATCAAGCTGAAGTGTCTTATAAAAGGAAAGGTTTTGAAAAAGGAGCAATAACAGACACTGGTTCTGTGGCAGTAAAAACTGGAGTTTTTACAGGTCGTTCTCCTAAAGATAGATATATTGTTAAAGATGATATTACTAGAGATACGATTTGTTGGGATAAAGAATCTGGAATTAGAACTCCAAATTACCCAACCACCATAGAAATTTGGGATGATTTAAAAGCCCTAACATTAGAGCAACTTTCAACTTCACCTAGATTATATGTTGTTGATGCTTTTTGCGGAACAAATGCAGATACTAGGCTTAAAGTTCGTTTCGTAATGGAGGTAGCTTGGCAAGCGCACTTTGTTACAAATATGTTTATTAGACCTTCTATATACGAATTAGAAAACTTTGGAAAAGCAGACTTTGTAGTAATGAATGCTTCTAAAGCAAAAAATCCAGACTGGCAAGAACAGGGATTAAATTCAGAAAACTTTGTCTTATTTAATCTTACAGAAAAAATCCAAATTATTGGTGGTACGTGGTATGGTGGTGAAATGAAAAAAGGAATGTTCGCAATGATGAATTACTACTTACCGTTAAAAGGAATAGCCTCTATGCACTGTTCTGCTAACGTAGGCGAAGAAGGTGATGTAGCTATATTTTTTGGTCTTTCAGGAACAGGGAAAACTACACTTTCTGCAGACCCAAAAAGATATTTGATTGGCGATGACGAGCACGGATGGGATGATAATGGTGTATTCAACTTCGAAGGTGGTTGTTATGCAAAAGTGATTGATTTGAGCGAAAACAATGAGCCAGACATTTGGAGAGCCATTAAAAGAGACGCTTTGCTAGAGAATGTAATCGTTGATGAATATGGTGAAATCGATTATTATGATCACTCAATTACTGAAAACTCAAGAGTTTCTTACCCCATTTACCATATCAGTAAAATTGTATTGCCTTCAAAAGCAGGACACGCTAGCAAAATAATTTACCTCTCTGCTGACGCTTTTGGTGTATTGCCTCCAGTTTCTGTCCTTACCGAAGATCAAGCTGCCTATCATTTTCTTTGTGGATATACTTCTAAATTAGCCGGTACCGAAAGAGGAATTACTTCTCCAGAGCCCTCCTTCTCTCCTGCTTTTGGGGAAGCTTTCTTAACATTGCACCCAACAATGTATTCTAAAACATTAATAGGCAAAATGAAAGAGCACAAAG
>CAMDGJ010000288.1 GCA_945897545.1 Flavobacterium psychrophilum | reverse complement strand
AAAGCTTTTCGATTAGTACCATCAAAAATTTGATGACGACAACTCGTTCCTGCTGCGGCAATTGCTGTTTCGGAATCTGTTGAACGAATTTTCGGGAATAAAGTATCTTCCCCCATTTGCATACTAATGTCATAATGTTCTTTTTCGTATCCAAAAGAACCCGCCATACCGCAACAACCTGAATTGTATATGGTAACGGAACTGTTTTTGGGTAAATTCAACATTGCAAAAGTGGCTTCAACAGAACTCAAGGATTTTTGATGGCAATGTCCGTGGATTTTTATGGATTTCGCTACAGTAGAGAATTGCTCGGAATGGATTTTTCCTGAAGTGATTTCTTTTTTGAAGAACTCTTCGATGGTAATCGCACTTTTAGAGATTTTCTCGGCAGCGTCTTTGTCTTTAGCCAATCGGATGTATTCATCCCTAAATGTCAATATCGCCGAAGGTTCAATTCCAATCAATGGCGTGTCTTCCGAAATTAAATCCTTAAAAATAGCCACGTTCTTATTGGCAATTATTTGCGCTTCTTCGAGAAATCCTTTCGAAATATAGGCTCTTCCGCTTTCTTCATGGTTTACAATTTCTACTTTATAACCTAATTTTGTCAACAATTCGTAGGCATCGATTCCTACGGAAACATCATAATAATTGGTAAACTCGTCGCAAAACAAATAGATTTTTCCATTAAAATAGTTATGGTTATTGTTATTGAAATCGATTTTATTATTGTACCATTTTCTAAAAGTGGTTTTGGCTAAAAGAGGTACTTCCCTTTTGGGCGCTATTCCCATACTTTTTTTTATGAAAGGCAGGTTTACCACAAAATTTGTAAAGCTCGGTAAGAGACTTCCCAAACTATTTAATTTTGAATTATTGGCAAAGATTTTATTTCGAATCGAAAAACCATTTGCTTTTTGGTATTGGTATAAAAACTCTGATTTTAGAGCTGCAACATCCACATTACTGGGACATTCACTGGCACAAGCTTTGCAACTCACACACAATTCAAAAACTTCATACAATTCTTTGTGGTTAAATTTATTGTCTTTTTCAGAATTTGTAAGGTATTCTCGCAGCGCATTGGCTCGAGCCCGAGTGGTATCTTTTTCATTTCTGGTGGCGCGATAACTGGGACATAAAGTTCCTCCAGCCGAAGGTAATTTTCTACAATCGCCGGAACCATTGCATTTTTCAGCCAAACGTAAAATACCTAAACTATCCGAAAAATCCTGAATGGTCTGAATATCCGGCTCCACTCTACCCGCTTCGACCCGAAGGTTTTCGTCCATTTTTGCGGTGTTCACAATTTTTCCAATGTTTAGAATGGCATTGGGATCGAAAGCCAATTTGATTCGTTTAAGCAATTCATAATTTTTGTCTCCAATCATAAAAGGCAAAAACTCGCCACGAACAATACCGTCTCCGTGCTCTCCGCTCAGGGAACCACGATATTTTTTTACCAAATGAGCCACTTCGGTTGCAATGGTTCGAAAAAGTACTACATCTTCCTTTTTCTTTAAATTCAAAACCGGACGCAAATGTATTTCGCCAGCTCCAGCGTGTGCGTAATAAATGGCGTCTTGATTGTATCTTTTCATCATCGCCGCAAATTCAGCGATATAATTGGGCAAATCACTCAATTCGACAGCAGTGTCTTCGATTGAATCAGCGGCTTTATTGTCTCCAACGATACTTCCTAAAAGACCAAGACCCGCTTTTCTAAGTTCGATAATTTTGTTGATATCGTCATCATATAATTTTATCAAGGCATAACCAAAATTGCCCTCTTGTAGATCTGTAATTAAAGCATTGGCTTGATTTTCGGCATCAACAATCTTATCTGAAGCTACTTCAAACATCATGATCGCCTTAGGATTTCCTACTATAAAATGTCTGTTTTTAGATTGCTCTCGATTGTTTTTAGTACAATCTAATATGGTGTCATCCATCATTTCGCAAGTGTACAAATGATGCTTCATAGCCACGACTACGGCTTCTAAGCTTTCTTGCACGGTATGAAAATGGGCCACGATCATAACGTTATTGGGTGGAGGCAAATCATCCACTTTCAATGTAATTTCTGTAGTAAAAGCCAAAGTTCCTTCACTTCCGCAAAGCAATTTTCCAAGGTTTATTGTTGGTTCTAGACCTGAAAACAAGTCCGATTTCAACAATATATCAACAGCATAACCCATATTTCGCCTGTGAATTTCAGGTTTTGGAAACTCGGCAACAATTTCTTTTTGGATATCTACATTCGAAAGTTCCTTATAAATAGTTTTATAAATAGAACTTTCTAAAGTGTCCCCTTTTATTTTATCGAGAAATTCATTCGAAGAAAGTTCGCTGAAACTTGCGGCAGAACCATCACTTAAAATGGCTTTGATCTCCACAATTTTATCACGGGTAACCCCATATCGAATGGAAGTTGTTCCTGATGAATTGTTCCCCACCATTCCACCCATCATACATCGGTTTGAAGTAGAAGTATTCGGGCCAAAAAACAATCCGTGAGGCTTTAAATAAAAATTTAACTCATCCCGAATAACTCCGGGTTGAACGGTAATCGTTTTTTTAGAGGCATCAAAAGCAAGAATTTTGGTAAAATGCTTCGAAACATCGACTATAATTCCAAATCCTACAGTTTGACCTGCCAGTGAAGTTCCTGCAGTTCTAGGGGTAAGCGAGATTTTATTTTCGGTTGCAAAATGTATTAACTTAATAATGTCTTCGTTATTTTTAGGATAAGCAACCGCAATCGGTAGCATTTTATAAGCAGACGCATCAGTAGCGTATATGGATTTATGAAGGTCGTCAAATAGAAGTTTGCCTTCTAATGAAGCTGCTAATTGCTGTAATTGAAATTGGGTTAGCATAACTGAAGTAAATATTCAGGACAAATATAAAAACATTAATTCATCAAAATTTTATAAATCAAACAAGAAAAATAGAAATTTTAATAAATATTCGTTTATTCGTGCAGGTGGGTTTCGAAAAAAAAATGGGAAACTATTTGGCAAAAAAATAGCTTACTTGATTTAAGTTGAATTTTACCAAATTTTTATAGGATAAACTTCGCCAAAAAAACTACTTTTGAAAAATACATAATACAAATTATAATGACCTCAAAAACCCCTTTTTCAGTACTGATTTTGATTAATTTGCTTTCCTTTTGTATTGGAAACGCACAAGAAAAATCATCAAATCCCAAAAATGAATTTAGAGCGGTTTGGATTGCTACAGTGGTAAATATAGACTGGCCCAAAACCCAAAAAGATTCCGTTTCAAAGCAAAAATCTGATTTTCTTGAAATTTTAGACACTTACAAAAAACTAAACTATAATGCCGTAATTGTACAGATTCGTAGTGTTGGGGATGCTTTTTATCCGTCAACATTAGCTCCTTGGTCCCGTTTTCTAACCGGAAAAGAAGGCCAAGCACCAAAACCATATTACGATCCAC
>CAMDGJ010000287.1 GCA_945897545.1 Flavobacterium psychrophilum | reverse complement strand
CTTAATATGGTCTCTTACCAACTCACAAGGAAATGGTGCTGGGTGTCCTTTTGCTTCTTGGTCTTCTTGTTTTTTGCCTACTACATATTCCCAAATATTACCTTTGATTTTCTTATCTTTAACTGGCTTTGCCATCTTTTCTCTGGTCTGTTCATTTTTAGAAAAGTTTTTGTATGTTGTTCCGTTAAGTTCTAAACCTGCGTGTAAACAGTCAATCATTAATGGATTATGTGTCTTTACAGTTCCTTTACTGAAAACAAACATAAATTCAAATTCATTATTGTAACGTTTGCGATAAATTTGAGGAATTGGATTTGTCTTACGGAAAATCATTGTGTCGTGAAGATTAAAGCCAATTTCTCTGAAATAAAGAGCTTGGCTAAAACTTGTTCCTGTTTCACTTCCTTCAATTGTTGCATCGTTTACAACCCAAACAACAACGCCACCTTGTTTAGTAACTCTATATAATTCTTTGGCAATATCTTCAAAAGGAAAAACAAATCCTTTGTAATTTCTCAAATTGTCATAAGGTGGCGAAGTAACTGTTAAATCAATAACTTCATCATCAAATTGTTTCATTACTTCAACACAATTGCCTTCAATGATTTGGTTTATATATTTGTCTATGTTCATCTTCTTTATTTTAGTGTGAATAGTCCGTTGTCAGAAATTGCATTGATTGTTTTAATTCTGCTCTCAATTTTGTGAACTTTGATAAGTTCTTTCAATGCTTCTTTATGACCCATTCGCATTATTTTTTCTCTTTCTTGTGCTAAAAAAGTCAATGCTTCATCTTTTGCAACTGCAATACTTTCAGTCGCTACACCTTTTTCTATGTCCCAAAGTGGTTGAATTTTCTTTGAAAAAGAAAGAATTGATTTGTTGATTGCTAACCAATAATCGGTTGCATTTTTTGAAGGATTGAGTGCTTGGATTGTTTCAAATATTTTCTTCAAAAGTTGTTGAGCTTTTGCTTGTCCTTCAACTTCTGAATATGAAAGAAGCAAAGCCAAATGTGAATATGTAAAGACACATACATTTTGGGTCGTTGCTTGTTGGTAAATTTGGCTTGAAGAAGTTGGAAGTTGATAAATCGGACAAACAACCATAGCGTAAGGCTTGCCACGTTTCCATCCGTGCATTGCTTGCACTTTAAAGTCTTTTTGATTTTTAGCTGTTCTACTTAATCTAAATGCTTTTGTGTCTGCTACAAAACTATAATCTTTTGCAAATGCTTCAACGTCTGCTGCATCTGCTCTTTCTTTTAGCACTAAACTTTTAAGTCCTAATGCTGTGTAAGCCAAAGAAAGCAAACAGTCAGTATATTTTGAGTATAATTTTTCTTCGCTTGTGTCGTGTCCATAACTTTCTGGAATGTTTCCACAAAGTCGCAAATGGTCAATAAGAGAAGAAACACCATTTTTCTTGATTTCAGCTTCTAATTCCTTTTCTAACTTTTCTGTGTCGTTGCCAAAGTGTCCGCTAAGTTTACGGATTTCTTCAACCCAATAATCTCGTCTTTTTATTGCTATTTCTGATATTATTCTACTCATTTATTGTCTGTAAAATTATTTGTTTCAAAGATACTCAAATTGTTAGTAAAGTCTGTTAGAATTGTCGTCAAATTGTCAACCGTTTATGTTGGAACGTGGTGTCTGTTAGCATTGCCACTAACGGTCGGCGGTATGAAATCGTTGGGGATTGCGGAGTACGTCACTATCACCCGACAACAAACGTTGATGCGGGGCAGAACGCTTGCATAACCACTTAAACCCCAATGTTTTATACCGCTTGTTAGGGGCTGGTGTTCTTTGTTTTCCGTCATTTTTCCTTTCAATTTGCTACAACGTTTCTGTCTGCCGTGCGTTGGCTTTGGTGGCTCTTTTGCAATTTTTGGTTTTAGCGTTGGCTTGTGCGAATTGCAAATGTGCCACCAAATGCGTTGGCTAAATATATTCGTCAAATGCTAAACTAAATTCTCTTTGTTTGTCGGAACCACTATTGTAAAATGGAAGACCGACTAACTTGTAATTTGTGTTTTGGTGTATAATATGTTTTTGTTTAATTTCTTTTAAAAAGTCCTCTTTCCATTGGTCGCCTTCTAAATAACCGTCACCTTTTGGTTCGATAAACAATTGGTAAATTATTGTTTCGCTTGTCTTTTTTTCTCTGAGGAAAAGCACAAAGTCTGGTTCAAAAGGTTTGCCGTCACTGAAACGGAATATTTGAAAATATTTTTCGTTACGAAGTAAATAAACTTGTTCGTATTTCTTGGTTAATTTGTCAATAGCACCTATAATAAATAGCACTAATTTCTTTTCTTCTGATGTTCCGAAGTTTTCTTCAAACGCATACCAGTCTTCTTTTTTTAGGTCTAAATAGTGTTCGTCTAATTTTGGTCTGCTCATTGGATAACCAGTTTCGGCATCACCATCATCTCTAAGAACAAAATTCATATCTCTGTCGCCAAATATTTTTTGAATTGCGTTTGGAATAAATACTTCAGAACCTTTATAATCAATGTTTCCTTTTTCAATATCAGGTTGTATTTCTTGTAATATTTTTAAGGCACAATTTAATTTTTCATCTTGTGTCATTTCCTCAACATTCTTGGTCTTTCCGCTTATTTCTAAATAGTTTGAACCTAAATAGTTTGTTGAAATTATAAAGTCCTCTACTGATTGAATATTAGGATAGTATTTAGTAATGTTTCTAAATGTAAAGAATGGCAATTTCTGCATTGCTTTTCTTATAACTGGCAAACCTAATGAGGAAACTTTTACAGAGTATGGAACAGACTCTTCTCTTGCAATAGTAACATCATTATTTTGTAATAAGGTACCTTCGGAACTAAATCCAGTTTTTACTTTGTAATAAAATTTCTTGTCTTTTAGATATTGTGGAAATTGAGTTACGTCTTCGTTTCTGTATTTATTTTGTTGATTAATATATATTATTCCGTTTTTGTAAAAAGAAGTCTTTTTGAATTCCTCTTTTAAATAGTGTTGTCTTTTTGTTGTATTTGATGGCTTAATTCCTATTTTGTCTAATGCCTTGTTTAATTCTTCAATATATCGGCTGTTAGTTTCGCTGTGATAATATAATTCTTCACAAATTCTTAAAGGATTGGTTAAATCTTCATCGTATTTTCTTTGATACTTTGGTTGTGTTTCTTCAACAATGAATGGACAATATCTTGCTCCTCTGCCTATCAACTGAGCTTCACTCATTGTAGTTTTTCCAGGTACTCCATTTTTCGCATCACGAGTGTTGTATAATCTCACAATGTCAAATAAGTTTAAAACATCCCAACCCTCATTTAATGCGTCAACAGCAAATACTGCACGAATTGCATTATTCGGTTCTTCTAGTGAATTAATAATGCGAATCAAGGGTTGAAAAAAGTATAAAAAAAGAAAGAAATATCTTTCAATAAATTAGTTTAATAAGCTGATAATCAGTATATTTATAGTGTATTCAACGCACATTTAAATATATGATTAATCAGCCTAAAGCCCTAAAA
>CAMDGJ010000286.1 GCA_945897545.1 Flavobacterium psychrophilum | reverse complement strand
TAGATGGATTGCCTAATAGAATCTTTTTTAGAATTGATTTCATAGGATTTTGTTAGTAGTTTAAAGCACAATATACAAAATAATTAAATCTCTTTTCTAAACTTAATTGATTAAAATTTGTTCTTAATCAATATCAATTCAATGGTTTCAGCCATTAAATAAGCATCGTTTACACTATAATTAGTGGAATAGAAGTTACTTCGATATGTCAAATTAATCTGTTTTTGTTTGTCGGTTAAAACCATCGCATTAAAAAGAATAAATCCATTTGATTGGAACACAAAACAAATTCTTTCGATAAAAAATGCTTCTAACAAAAAGTTGGGCATTTTAGTGTCTTGAATTATATCAATAATAATTAGGTCATATTTTTCATTAGTTTTCAAGACAAACTCAAATGCATCGTAATGATTATTTCTAAATATGGAATTTCGTCCAGACGAAAATACTCATTAGCGATAGCAATTACGTCTTTGTCAATTGCGGCACCTATAAATGTGCCTTTTAAATTAATTTCGTCTACCAATGTTTTTTATGACGTTGCCACTATCGACACCCAAAACTAGAACGGTATTCGTTTGATTAATTTTTTTAAAACCAATACTTTTCAATCCGGTTCTTAAAATGAGTTGCAAACTTTCATAATAATAATTGGTGTTTTTGCTGTCTAAAACTAATTTTCCATTCATCCAAGTGAATTCTAGTGTTTGACTAATAGAAGATTTTTGATTTGATATTGTAATTGGAATAATATAACTGAGCAATTTTTTTATCATTTGAGATATTTTTATCAAAAATAGGAGAATAATGTTAATTTTACCGAAATTAAAATCTTCATGAAAAAAAGCCTCTACAAATTTATTTTCTTCCGATTAATGGGTTGGAAAATTGAAGGTGCTTTTGATGAAAACATCAAAAAATGTGTTGCAATGGTACTTCCGCATACAAGTTGGCATGATTTTTATTTGGGCGTTTTTACAAGAGGAATTGGTGATGTAGAAATTAATTGGGTTGGAAAGAAAGAATTGTTTCGGTTTCCATTCGGATTTTATTTCCGGTGGATGGGTGGCGCAGCATTAGATCGTAAAGGAAGTCTCAATAAAGTAGATGCCATTGCTAGTATTTTTGAAGACTATAAGGAATTTCGACTTGGAATAGCACCTGAAGGAACAAGGAAAAAAGTCAATGTATTAAAATCAGGGTTTTATTACATTGCCTTAAAAGCAAGTGTTCCTATAGTTCCTGTTGCCTTTGATTTTGCGTTAAAAACTGTGAAAATTGGAAAACCATTTTATCCTACCAATAATTATGAAAATGATTTGAAAATTTTATTAAATCACTTTAAAGGAGTTGCTGGCAAAAATATAGAAAAAGGTTATCAAACGGAAAAATAGTTACTCTGGCGAAAACGTCTTGAACGTTCCATTTTTATAAAAAATGACTATTTGGTCAATTTCTGAACTGTTTTTTCGAAATCTCAAATTTTGTAGATCAAAAGAATTAGCGCTCAATTTTTCTTCTGGAAGATTTTTTTGGTTAAATAAATCGTCTTGAAGTACTTTATTTTTATTTTCTATTGTTGTTTCTATAAATTGATTTTGGGAAGTAGGAGTAATTGTTGCAATAATTTGTTCAGTTTTTAATTCTGATTTTGGAAAAGTTCCTTTTCCATTCAAAATCCAATACAAATCTACCTCAGGAAAAACATCTAGAATTTTAAGAATAAAGTCCAGACTTGGTTTGTTTCTTCCAGAAAGTAGGTGAGACAAACTAGAGCGCTGTACACCAATTTTATCTGCAAACGAAGAGGCATTTAAACTATAATATTCAAGTATAATTCCCAGTCTTTTTGTAAAATCATCTTTGTTTACCATTGTAAATTATTTAAATATCCAACATATTTACAAATGTAACTTTTATTAATGAGAATACCAAAATTACATTTGTAAATTTTAAATAATTCATGTAAAAAACTTAATTAAAGCATAAAGTAAAGAGTTTTAAAATACTGAACAATAGTGTTTTAATAACTTTTATATGCTTTAAATACAATTGTAAATAATTTGTAATTCATTATAGTAAATAAGCATAAAAACAGTGTTTACATTTTTAAACAATGATGGATTTTTGCTGTTTACAAATGTAATTATAAAGATGTTTACTTTTGTAAAACAAAATTTAACTTATGGATTTAGAACAATTATTTGATCATAATAAAGAGCCTTCATTGCAAGGTCGTTACATTACTTTGGAATCAATCGAGGCCTTATTAATTAAATTAAGTACTAATAATGAATTAGAAATTATTGGAAAATCAGTACTTGATAAACCAATTTACAAATACCAAATTGGAACAGGAAAGACCAAAATTCTACTTTGGTCTCAAATGCATGGAAATGAAAGTACGACGACAAAAGCCTTATTTGATTTTTTAAACCTCTTAAATAGCGATTCAGACTTAGCACGAAAACTGCTAAATTCATTTACTTTTTGTTGTATTCCGATGCTAAATCCAGACGGAGCAAAATTGTACACTCGCGAAAATGCTAATAAAGTAGATTTGAATCGGGATGCCCAAGACCAGTCGCAGCCTGAAAGCAGAGTTTTGAGAGCTACTTTTGAATATTTTAAACCTGATTTTTGTTATAATTTGCATGATCAACGGACAATATTTGGTGTAGGAAGTACAAATAAGCCTGCTACTGTTTCTTTTTTAGCGCCAGCGTATAATGAATCAAGAGAAATTAATGAATCAAGACTTAAAGCTATCAATTTGATTGCCGGAATGAATGATGTCTTGCAACACTATATTTCTGGGCAAATAGGGCGTTTTGACGATTCTTTTAATATAAATTGTGTTGGAGATGCTTTTCAATATTTGGGTGTTCCTACAGTTTTGTTCGAAGCGGGGCATTTTCCAGATGATTATAATAGAGATGAAACTCGCAAATACATTTTTATTGCTTTTGTATCAAGTTTTGAAATACTATTCGAAAACGATGTAGTTGTTAGTAAATTTGATAGATATTTGAGTATTCCTCAAAATAATGTAGTTTTTTATGATTTTTTGTATAAAAATATCAATATAAATTATGATGGTATTGAAATAATGACGAATTTTGCAGCACAATACACAGAGGAGTTAGTTAAAAATCAAATCATTTTCAAAGCTTATATTGTAAAAATAGGCGAATTGGATGATTATTTTGGACATTATGAATATGATGGAAATGAAGCCATATATCACGATAAAAATGGTGATTATCCAAAATTACACCAAGAAGCTGATTTTTATTTAGATACTAACTTAAAATTTGTAAATGGTTTGTTAGCTTGATGAAACCATCGATAACTTTTTTTTTGTAAAATTTTGCATTTGCAACAAATAATATTAATTTAAATAAATTATGAGTAAGTTCCGTTTAGATGAAGTAGACCACCAGATTTTGGATATGTTGATTGACAACACAAGAATTCCATTTACTGATATTGCCAAAAAATTATTAATATCTGCTGGTACTGTGCATGTTAGAGTAAAGAAAATGG
>CAMDGJ010000285.1 GCA_945897545.1 Flavobacterium psychrophilum | reverse complement strand
ATACATTATGATTCCAAAAAAGGAATTGTAGTTACAGCTGATGGCGAAGGAAAACCAATAACGCCAGGTGAAACTATTGAATTTGAAAAAATACTACTTGATGACAATGTTTCATGGCAAGACTTAATGCTTGACTATGGGAAAGAAATTGCAGTAGAACTTGAAATTAAGCCTAAAGAACCATTAAAAATAAAAGGCTGGTCTACATGGGATTATTATGGCAGAGTGTACAACACAAAAGATATTATAAAAAATATTGACGAGCTTTTTTTAACAGAAAAAAATGCCAATATCATTCAGATTGATGGCGGTTGGTGGACCGCAAGAGGGGATTATTTAAGTGTCCGTAAAGATTTACAAGGGGGCATGAAAGCTATTGCGGAATATGCAAAATCCAAAGGATATAAAGCAGGAATTCATCTTGATGGATTTAGGGGTGACAAAAATTCAGAATTATATCGAAACCACCCAGATTGGTTTTTGAAAGACCAAGACGGAGAAACAATTTGTCAATCGATAGATAAAGGAGACACCTTTATGCAATATATCTATTTTGATTATTCTAATCCTGCCGTTTGCGAGTATATGAAAAAGGTTTTACATACCATTCGAAAAGATTGGGGATTTAGCTATTTTAAAATTGATTTTATGCGTTATGGACTTTTACAGAGCATCATGGAAGAGCATGGGGGGCAGGCTGCTAATTGCACAAATCCTGTAACAAAAGTAATGGCGTTCAACAATAACATGACGAGTGTTGAAAGAACAAGAGCTGCTTTGAAAGCGATGCGAGAAGGTATTGATGATGGTTTCTTTTTAGCGTGTTCCTCTATTTTTGGACCAACGCTTGGAATCGTAGACGGTTTAAGAACAGGTCAGGACATCAATCCTACCTTCGACTTTTACAGGAGTAGTGTTATGCAAAACGCAGGTAATTTTTATTTAAATAGTGTCGTTGCGCAAAATGATGCCGATTATTTAGTAGTTAGAAGTAAAGAAGATGAAGAACCGGAACGTGCTTGGGGCGAGCATAAATTTGGGGGAAACACAACATTCAATGAAGCCAAAATGTGGAGCGACTATATCGCATTGTACGGTGGGATGAAAATAAACAGTGACAACCTTCTCACTTTAAGAAAAGAGCGCAAGGCATTAATTCAGAATTCTTTTAATTACAATACGGCTATACGATTTGTCCCCATAGATTTATGGGATCATGCCAAAGACAAAGAAGATGCTTTTAATATTATGCTAGCAGAAAATGAAGACGGTGTTTTTCTTTCCCTTTTTAATTGGGAAGAAACAGACAAACAATTTAATCTTGGTGGAATTGAAAAATCTGTAGTTACTATTGAAAATACCCAAAGAAAAATTGCGGTTGTAGATGGAAAATTAAAAATCAATTTAAAAGGACACAGTTCACTAATACTAAAATTGAAAGGACGTACTTTTGATTCACTAAGGAAAAGTCTCTCAGAAGTTTACTGATTTAATGTTTGAAGACAATTAAATACGGTTGCAATCCTGAAAGGGTTCTTCTTACATGCATAGGAAAATACCAAACAGGAACGGAATCGATCAAAACCAAATTTATGAAACGATTTGATTTTAGCAAATGAAACTTTAAATAGCCAAGCAGTAGTTATTTAACTCTTGTTTGTAATTGTTTTATCAATATTTACATTAATTTTACAACTATAATCAAAATAACTTGATAATTAAAATCGAATAAAACATACTGACTATTGAACTATTAAACTAAAATGTATTTTTTGCTATCCTTTTCCATTTTTTTTTTTTTTTGATTTTCATTATTATCAAAATTACACACCCTAAATGCTTAGAATTTTTACACTACTATTTTCATTATTTTATTATATTCATAGTTATGGTATTCAAGGATATAATATCAATTTTAAAAATATTGATAACAGACAAGGTTTATCTCAAAACGGAATTACATCAATATTTCAAGATAGAGATGGGTATATGTGGTTTGGTACTCACTACGGACTAAATCGCTATGATGGTTTAAATATTAAATCCTATTATGCAGGAAATTTGCCCAACCAACTTTCTGATAACATCATAAGTGCAATTGTACAAGATCTTGCAGGTAATATTTGGATAGCAACGGAACAAGGCCTTACAGTTTTTAACCCCATAACACAAAAATTTTATAACCTAAAAAAATACAACTCAAAAAACAGCCTCTTTAGTCAAAATATACAATCCATTAAACTTATTGATGGTAAAATTATGATTACTAGCCCAAAGGGTCTTTGGAGTATAAATCCTGGAAGAATACTTTTTACGGATAAAAACACGAAATCAATTTGTGAAAATACGATTCACTATAAAATTGATTATGCTATAAAATCTGAATTTTTTAAGTTTTTTAAAAAAGATAAAAATGACAGTTATTGGTTTACCACAAAAAATGAAGTCATTGTTGGTAAAATTATTCGGAATCAATTAGTGGTAATAGATAAAATTCGTATTGAGCCACAAGCTGAGGTTAAAATTTCTACTTTTTTTCAAGATAATTTTTTAAATATATGGATAGGTACCGAAAATAATGGTTTATTTCATTTAAAAGAAATTAAAGGAAACTATTTAGTGACTAAAATTTATCCTAAAAATAGTAGTTCAGTAAATTTTTCTAGAATAGCTGACATCATACAAGATCATCAAAATAATCTGATTGTGACATCTCGAAGCGATGGAGCTATTCTAATACCGAAGGAGGTACTTAAAAATAATAGTTTTGCCACAACAGCAATCAATTTCATTGATTTGCAAACTAAAAAAATTAAAAGTATTTACCAATCTCGGGATAAAACACTTTGGATTGGATCTTTAGGAAATGGTGTTTTTTTTCAAAATAATTCGGGTTTAAAATTTAAAAACTATCAGATTATAGATAAAAAAAACAATTCAATAGTCAATAATACCAGATCAATCCTTAAAGACGCCTATGGTAAATTATGGATGGGTACATTGTTTGAAGGAATTTTTATTTATGACATCATTAATCAAAATTCACATACGATTCTTAGTGGAAAATCTGTTTTTGCATTATCTAAGATCGACAACAACCATACCCTGGTAGGTAGCTCCGACGGATTATACCTAGTCACTTTTGATGATAGCAATTTTAGCACTAAAAAACTAAACACTAACCTTCAGTTTAATAATATTATTTTTTCAATTACACATGTCAAGAATCAGTATTGGCTTGGAACCGACAATAATCTTATAAGTTTTACATTAACCAAAGATTTTGAAATAGCGAATTGTATCCGGTATAATAATGTGATTCCATCATCCCTAAATTCTATAAATTTCATCCGTATTGTCAAATATGACCTTAAGCACAACTTTTTATGGATTGGAACCCAAGCAAAAGGTCTAATCAAAGCTGAATTAAATAATGATTTTACCATTAAAGGTTTTTGTCAATTCAATCAAAATTCAAATGCAATAGCAAATAATGAATACATATGTGACATTTTTCTTGACAAAAAAGACAATTGTTGGATAGCAACAAGAAAGGGTC
>CAMDGJ010000284.1 GCA_945897545.1 Flavobacterium psychrophilum | reverse complement strand
TTATCAGCTTATTAAACTAATTTATTGAAAGATATTTCTTTCTTTTTTTATACTTTTTTCAACCCTTGATTCGCATTATTAATATTTAATAAGCTTCTATGACTATTCATTTAAAGAAAAACTCAAATAGTTTGTCTAAAATATGATATACATTTGATTGTTAATGTTTTTGAATTGGACATGAAAAAACATTTAAAAAAAAGGGCTAATTATTTGTAAAAGATAGAATAGAAACTTAAATTTGCAACCGCTTAAAAGGAATATAAGTTCTTATATTGGAGAGTTGCCTGAGTGGCCGAAAGGACATGTTTGCTAAACATGCGTATGGGTAACTGTACCAAGGGTTCGAATCCCTTACTCTCCGCTAGTTATTTCAAAAAACCTACCAAAACCCTTTAAATCGTATGATTTAGAGGGTTTTTTAATTTACTCCCTATTCAAATTATTCATAGTTTCTCATTCTAAAGGGGCACAATTCGGGGCACTTTAAAATTTCAAAATCATTGTGCCCCTACCTTTGGTATCCCTTTTAAAACAAGGGGTTTATTCAGTGAACATCTTGTTTTGTGGCAAACCTTAAAGTAAATTAATATATAACTTAAAGGTTACAAAAATGAAAGCACAAATCACCTTGCACTTTTATTCAAAATCAACAAAAGCCAATTCAGTTGGGCTATTCCCAGTTTATGAGCGCATACGGTCAACGGGAACTATCCTTCGAATTTGCCAAAAGTGGGTTTGATGCTATTAACAAATACAAAACTGCCAATCAAGGCTTCCGGGCAACTGCTTTGACGATTTGGGTGCCGAACAACAAATAAAGCATTTCGGAAACGACGGCAACGTAATGGCTGAGGTATTGATTAACCGTTACGAGCAATTCGTGCAAAACCATTCCGTCACGCATGCCACAACCAACTTATTGGCATCAGAAATTGAAAAACTCTACAGCAATAGGATGCGTTCCAGAATGCGGAATTTGTTCAACCTAATTACCTCCGATAAAAACACTAAAGACAAACGATAATCCAACGATTTTGGTTTTTATAAAGAGTGGCGAATAATCAAGGTGCTTTTATTTTCTATTTGTTCCTTTTTTCCTTTCAAAATCATTTGGGCTAGGATTTTTCCCATCGCAACAAAATCAGTAGATATGGTTGTGATGCCATTTTCTACCACTTTTTTCAAAGGGGTTTCGTTATAAGATATGATTCCGAAATCTAAACCAAGTTTTAAATTTTGTAGCTTAGATTTTTCAATAACTTTTACTAAATCCCTATCGTCAGGAATAATATATACTTCGCCTTTTTTTATTTTCCGGTCTTCAAACTCAGTAATAACCGTATTGCTAAATCCGAAGTCTTCACAGAATTTTTTGAAGCCAATTGTCATCCCTACGGGCTCCCTAAATCCTGGAAAAATCATGATCAGTTTTTCGTACTTGTTTAATTTTGTTTTACCTTTTTCTAAACCATTGTAAATATCTTTTTGGTGATTTTGATATACCGCAGGAAAGGATTTTAATTCAGAATTTGTTTGGTCTAATATATAAATTTCATCAACTGGTAGGGTTTTTATGATTGCCGATGCTCCATCTAAATTAGTTGGCATAATAATATATTTGGTATAGTTTCCATTGCTGTCATTGATTATTTTTTGAAAAAACTGAAGATTAAAATGATGAAAGAAAATATCAACCTGAGTATTCTTTCCAATGTTATCCAAGAATGAATTGAATAGGTCTTCCTTGAAAATATTTAGCTCATCAAAAAGTAAAAAAATGTGTTGTTTTATTTTTACTTCAGTGCTTTTTATATAGTAGCCTTTACCAAGAATAGCAAATATAATACCGCGTTTTTTTAATTCTTCATAGGCTTGTAGAACGGTGTCGCGGGATAAGGAAAACTCGAGGCATACTTTGTTGATTGAGGGAAGTTTTTCGTCCTTTTTTAAATGCCCTTTTTCAATAGATTTTTCAATTGAGGAAATGATTTGTTTATACTTAGGGGTACCTTGATTGTTTTGGATATTTATAATTTTCATAATTTTTTTTGCAAAAATACATAAAACTGGTAGGTACTAGTATATAAATAATGATATTTAATATACTTTTGGTTTTCATATTTTATAAAATTTTTACTGAAAAAATAATGAATTCGTTTTTATACACAGGTTCTACAATTAAATTCTTTGGATATATGCCGGATGGAGCTGAAGTCAACTCTTGTGAATTAACCAATAAAAATGGTATGCGAATGAAGGTTATCACTTTTGGCGCTACTATTACATCATTAAAAATACCATTAAAAAATGGTGGTTTTTTGGATGTGGTTTTAGGTTTTGATACCATAGAAGCCTATTTAAATTCCTTTAATTTAAAAAGCGCCCCCTATTTTGGTGCAACAGTAGGGCGCTATGCGGGCAGGATAGACAATAGTACTTTTAGATTGAATAGAAAATCGATTTATTTGAATAACAATAATAATGGGCACTCCTTGCATGGAGGAAATATTGGCTTTAGTCAAAAACAATGGAAGATTAAAAATGTAACCGAAGGAGAAAACCCATCCATAACTTTAAGTTATTTCAGTCCTGATGGGGAAGAAAATTACCCTGGAGATTTATCGATAGACTTAACCTACACTTTATCAGATGAAAATGAATTGATTATTGAGTACGTTGCCACTACTTCGGAGGATACAGTAATAAACTTAACCCATCACAGTTATTTTAATCTTGATGGGCATAACTCTTCTATTTTAGAACAGGAATTGTTAATTAATTCCATTAAAATATTGGAAACCAATGAACATAATATTCCAACTGGCCAATTTTTGAATTTAGAAAACAACCTTTTCGATTTTAACCAAGCCAAAAAATGCCCTCAATCAATAGATACAACTTTTGTTTTGAATGATGGTGAGGAAATCTCGGCTTCCCTTTTTAGCCCTAAAAATAATTTAGAAATGTTGGTGTATACGAATCAACCAGCTGTACATATATATGTGGGTGGAAATTGTTTTAATGAAATAATAGGAAAGGAAAATGCAGATTACCACCCTTTGAGTGGGATTTGTTTTGAAACTCAAAATTTTCCGGACGCACCTAATCACGATCACTTCCCTAATGCTGTTTTAAGAAAAGACGAAGTATACCAACACAAGACTATGTATAAATTTCAAAATTAGTTAAGGCCTTTTTACAAGAAATTTAAATATATATAATCAAATTATAAATAATGAATGAGATTTTAATACAAGACACAACTGATTTTTTTAAAGAAAAATTTGGAAATACACCCGCTAAAGTAGTTCTTTCCCCGGGGAGAATCAATATTATTGGCGAACACATCGATTATAATGATGGTTATGTATTGCCAGCTGCCATTGACAAAATTATTTGTTTTACTTTTGAAAAAAACAATTCGAATACTGTAAACATTCAAGCTATTGATTTAAATGAATCAGTAGTAATTGATGTTCGGAAAGAAGCAATAGTTAGCGAGGTTATTTGGACTAATTATTTACGTGGCGTATTGTTTCAATTGAAATTAAAAGGACACAAAATAGGGGGGTTTAACTGCGCCT
>CAMDGJ010000283.1 GCA_945897545.1 Flavobacterium psychrophilum | reverse complement strand
GGCTGACCGACAAACTTTTTTTCAATATCTTTACAACTCATTACTTTTGGTTTTTAGTCACTCGAAAAGTATGAAAAAAGGGCTTACTGTTAAAAGTAGCCCTTTGTTTTAAAAAATATTAGTCGTTTAGTAGTGAATAAATTTATATTTGATAGACCAATAAATAATATTAAAAATCAAACAATTTAATTACACCCAACGGGTGGTTTTTTAATAAATTTATATTAAAAACCATCACTTTTAGAACCGTCGAGCAAGACGAAATAGGCATTCATCAAAAATCAAAAATTAAGAACTCTATAATTTTTTTTTTAGATAAATCACCACTACAGCAATTTATTCCAGGCAATTTTGAACAAAAAAAAGTGCCTCGAAAGAGGCACTTTAAAAAAAATTTTTTAGATTCTACAATTTACAAAGAATTACAAATCCTGTCCGGAAGTGGCACATCTATAAAATAATTAACTGATGTGATCGTGTACGTTTTTTGTGTGCTTTTATTTCCTACAAAAACTTTAAAATCATAGCTTTTACCAACGGCTAGCAAATCAGTAGTCAACGAGGTTTGATTTCTATTTGCGTAATTCACCTGATAAAAAAATCTCCAAGTGTTACTACCTGTTTCTTTATACATTAATGTAGTTCCAACAGGTGGCAATACTTTAGTGCTTTTACCAGGGCACATTGCTTGATATTTAAGAGTCACTTTAGCTGTTGACGGAGGGTTAGGCACATTAAGCATCACGGTTGGATTTGCACAAAGCGCTCCTTTAGCAAAATTCTTTGACAGCAATAACTTTCCAGAACTAGTGTCATAAACATCAAGTTTAGTGGCTGCTTTTGGTCCATTATATACTGTGAAAACTTGTCCTTTGCTAATGGTAGCTTCTTTGGCTACAAATAATTGCTCCCACCAATTTAAACTAGTATCAGTGGCTAAAGATGTAAAAACAATTCTACAATTTATAGAAGGTATACTCGAAGCCCAATTAAATTGGATAGTACTGTAATAATTAGGGCAATACCCTTCGTTCCCCTTAAATAAATAATCTAAATTAAAATAACTTAAATGCGAAGTTTCAAAAGATACGTAAAGCGAATTGTCAGCGTCTTTTTTTACTGTTCCTGTCGTTTCAAATTTCCATTGCCCTTTGTCATTGTCATAACTCCACACATCAATAGTATCATCGTTAGCAAATGGTTTCTCAGTTTTTGGGTTGTAATTGTCTTTACTCAATGTCATTTTCACCGCTACTTTTGCGCCGTCAAATGTTTTTACTTTTTTGCCCCCAACAGTCATGTCGATAGATGCAAAACCAGCAGATACAAATGATCCAGATGCTGTAGTCCCGTTGTTCATATCTATATTTTCAGGACTTAGACCACCGGGAAAATAAGCTGTATTAACGCCTGCTTCAGAAAAACTAATCACCTCAGTGTTTAGTGATCCGGTAAGCACAGCACCACTAGCATCTTTCATTTTTATTCCAGCAGGCACTGTAATAGTGGTGGTAACGCCTCTAGTTGCTGCGTTACTTGCTGTAAGATTAATCGCAGATGTCAAACCCGCAGCAGTAACTGCCCCTGTGGTGTTTGTAGCCATGCTAATACCAGCTGGCATACTCGATTTTTTTAGCATCGCTACTTCATAGGAGCTGTTGTTTTCGTCTTTGATGAATTTAACAGGGATAATTCTTTTTAAGTATCCAGCTGGTTCCACTACTACATTGATATTGTATCCCTTATCTCCTGAAAAATCAGCTGAAGGATCTAATAATAATGCTACCATTCCACCAATAATCTTAAAATCCTTTGTCCCCTCAATGTTAAATACTCTTGCGGCATCTGGACCTGTAATGGTTACCACGGTATTATCTAAAGACTCTACTAAAGCACCCGATGCTTCTGGCGCAGTATCCGTTATAAAATTTACTATAGCTACGTGTGACATGAAATCCTGAGAAATCGTAACCTCAGGACTTGGCAGTTCGGGAAATTCGCAACTGTTGCATAAAAATCCTACCGAGAGGATGGTAATCAAAGAAAGAAGTAATTTTTTCATAATTTTAGATTTAATTGATTATTAAAATTTGTAAGCTAAATGTAATTGAATTGTAGGAAGAAATTTAAATGCGTCTATAAATTCTTCGAAATCTTTATTCTCTTTTTCGGTTTCGTTTAAAGACACTAGCGATTTACTAGCATTAAAAGTGAAATCGGATTTTCCTAAAAAGTGACCCCCTACTTCGAAACCAAATCCTACTCTATTTTTGGGAACCGTTCTACCGAAACCCATTGCCAAATAAGGCGATAATCCAGACCATTTTGCATTAATAAATACATCACCAATTTGTTCTTTTGGAATAGTAATTGTTCCAAATGTCTCTCCGCTAGCTGCTGCTAAAAGAATTGATGTTTTCATATTAGAAAGATAAGAAGCACCAACTACAAACTTGAAAGAACTCTTTTTTGAAGGTAATAAATCCATAAAGAAATCAAAAGCTCTATAGTCATAGTCTATAATTGCATTTACCTCTCTATTGCTAAAAGTTAGATTATCTAAATTTTGGCTCAGGGTAATTGTTCCATAATTTACTCTAGCCGTAAAATGATCGTTTAACTTTCGACCATAGCCAATCGCAAATCCTGGTAGTCCTCCATAAACAGCGATCGAGTTTTTTTTCTCTTTGATTGCGTTAGGCAAAGCCACAATTTCTTCAATCGGTTTTGCTTGTTCTTGAGTTTCCTGCGCAACTATTGCGCTGGTAAACATCACACAAGATAAAAGCAACATTTTAGTTTTTTTGTTTTTCATAGTAGTTGGGTTTTAAATTAAGTCGTAAAAATATGATTAATTTTTTAAAGATATATCCCTACAAATGCGTATTTTTCAATTATTTTGGGACATGCTATTTTTAGTTATTTTATCCTTTAAATCCTAATAGGAATAAGCACTAACAGGGTTTTGAGACCTGATTATCTGCCTATCATACTTTAATTATAACAATTAGATTACAATTTAAAACGTCACAAATAAGGCTTTTACAATTTTTTTTTTGAATTAAAAAAAACTATAAGTCCAGATAGATTAGGGATTAACCCTGTCAAATTTTGTACTACTTACTTCTTACTAAATTTGGATTAAAATTTTTCTTTTACTTAAAACTTCACAATAGAAATTTAAAAAATGTATTAATTTACTTTGAAGTACAACACAATATTATAATCTGCAAAAAAACATTGCAGAATTTTTTAAAAGTTACTGGGCTATAGTTGGAAAAGAGCTAGACTCTCCTTAAAAGGAAAACGAAACGAAGAGCATTTTCGATTTAAACAAACGCAAATAGAAACAGTAAAGGGTTTGGAAGATGGCGGGTATATTGATTTATATTTTGGAGACCAAAGTCATTTTGGACTCACTCCCAATGTACCTTATGCATGGCAAACAAAGGAGAATCCAATATTGTTACCCGCTTCTAAAGGCAAATATCTAAATGTAGTTGGATTAATGACACGTAAAAAAAAGCTTTATTTTGAAATACTTGAAACAACCTTTAATTCAGATAGAATCATCTGTTTTATGAATCGTTTTGTGGAACA
>CAMDGJ010000282.1 GCA_945897545.1 Flavobacterium psychrophilum | reverse complement strand
AAAATTTGATATAAAATATTTTATCCTTTTGCATGAATTTGAGTAAATTATTCAATATCTAAATATTTTTGAAGAAAAATTAATAAATAAAATGGAAATAAAAAATATATGTTGTCTTGGTGCTGGTTATGTAGGTGGCCCAACGATGTCGGTTATCGCTTTAAAATGCCCAAAAATTAACGTGACTGTAGTCGATCTAAATGAAACACGTATTGCAGCTTGGAATGATGAAAATTTAGATAATTTACCGGTATACGAACCAAGATTGGCAGAAGTAGTTCGAGAGGCGCGAGGGCGTAATCTATTTTTCTCTACTGACATTGATGCTGCAATTGATGCAGCCGATATGATTTTTATAGCTGTAAATACACCAACAAAAACATATGGCGAAGGAAAGGGAATGGCCGCAGATCTTAAATTTGTTGAATTATGTGCTCGACAAATAGCCCGAATAGCGAAGAACGATAAAATTATTGTTGAAAAATCGACACTTCCTGTTCGAACAGCCGAAACTTTGCAAACTATTCTAGATAGTACCGGTAATGGGGTGCATTTTGAAGTGCTATCTAATCCTGAATTTCTGGCAGAAGGCACTGCTATCGAAGATTTATTCAATGCCGATAGAGTATTGATTGGAGGGAAACAAACGCCAAAAGGCAAAGAAGCGATTCAAGCTTTGGTTGATATTTACGCACATTGGTTGACCCCAAAGCAAATATTAACTACAAATGTTTGGTCCTCTGAATTATCAAAATTAACTGCTAATGCTTTCTTAGCGCAGCGTATATCGTCTATAAATGCACTTTCTGCATTGTGCGAACTAACAGAGGCTAATGTTGACGAAGTTGCGAATGCTATCGGAACCGACAGTCGTATAGGTCCAAAATTTCTGAAAGCCTCGGTCGGTTTTGGAGGTTCTTGTTTTCAAAAAGACATCTTAAATTTGGTGTATTTGTGTCGTTATTTTAACTTACCCGAAGTAGCTCATTATTGGGAGCAGGTAATTATCCTGAACGATTTTCAAAAATACCGATTTGCAAAAAAAATTATCTGCTCTTTATTTAATACAGTTAGTGACAAAAAAATCACTTTTTTGGGGTGGGCGTTCAAAAAGGACACTAATGACACCCGGGAATCGGCAGCAATTTATGTAGCGGAACATCTTATTGAAGATGGTGCTCAAATACACGTTTATGACCCTAAAGTTTCTGAGGCAAAAATTAAGGCGGATATGAGTTATTTGTGGGAATTGAACGGACTTTCTGATAAAAAAATAGCATCAAAACTAAAACAAATTTTTGTTTATAAATCTCCAATCGAAGCTTTAGATCAAGCTCATGCAGTCGCGGTATTGACCGAATGGGACGAATTTAAGACTTATGATTGGGAGATAATTTATACTAAAATGTACAAACCTGCTTTCGTATTTGATGGTCGTAATATTTTAGATGTAGAAAAATTAAGTGCTATTGGTTTTCAAGTTAAGGGAATTGGGAAAGGGTAAACTTCCTAAGTAAAAAAACTATTTTTAATTATTTTATTTCTATTTCTTGAAAAATTTTATAATAAAACTCGAACAGCATTCTAAATACGATACTATCGTAAGTTGGGGAAAGTTAATTTCGACTACAGGTAGTGCTCAAATTATTGTTCAGGCTGTTGGCTTTGCTTCGGGTATTTTAATTATTCGTTTGCTGCCTGTTCAGGAATACGCTTTTTATACTTTGGCCAATACTATGTTAGGAACGATAACAGTATTGGCAGATAGCGGCATCACTGCGGGTGTTATGGCTCAGGGAGGAAAAGTGTGGCAAAATAATGAAAAAATGGGAGTTGTTTTAGCAACTGGTTTAGATTTAAGGAAAAAATTTGCAATTGGCAGTTTACTAGTATCTATGCCTTTTTTATTTTATCTTTTAATTCATAATGGTGCTAGTTGGCTTACGTCTGTACTCATTGCGCTAGCCTTAATTCCCGCGTTTTACGCAGCATTGTCAGATTCTTTGCTAGAAATTGTGCCCAAATTGCACCAAACTATACTTCCTTTGCAAAAAAATCAAGTTGCAGTGGGGTTTGGTAGGTTATTTTTGACCGCTTTGACTATGTTTGTATTTCCTTGGGCATTCATAGGTATTATAGCTGCAGGAATTCCTCGACTTTTGGGGAATATTCAATTAAGAAAAATAAGTTATGACTTAGCAGACAAAAATCAGCAGCCAGATAAAGAAATCCGTTTTGAAATTTTAGGATTAGTCAAAAAAACATTGCCAACGTCTATTTACTTTTGCGTGTCAGGACAAATTACTATTTGGCTTATTTCTATTTTTGGAAACACAACTTCTTTAGCTCAATTAGGTGCTTTGGGTAGAATAAGTGCTATGTTAGCAATTTTAGCCACAATAACATGGACATTAATCATTCCTCGTTTTGCTAGATTACCGATGGTAAAAAAAATAGTTTTAAAACGATTTGTTCAAATATTAGGACTATTAATTGTTTTATTATGTTCTATCGTAATTTTTGTCTTTTTGTTTCCAACTCCAATTCTTTGGTTACTTGGAGATGCTTATCATGGATTGCCATTTGAGTTACTTTTAAGTATAATTAGTAGTTGCATTGGATTATTGGGAGGAATAGTTTTTCATTTATATAGCTCTAGAGGGTGGGCAATATCGCCTGCATTATCTATAACTATCAATGTTTCTTCTATAATTATTTTGGCTTCAATAATTGATTTAAGTTCTATTAAAGGAATATTATTTTTAAACATAGGAGTAAATTTGATTAGCTTTTTGCAAACATTATTTTTTAGTATCTTTAAAATAAATCAGTTAAACTAATTGAAAACTAAAAAAGAATTAAAAAAAATACAATACACTGTTAACCTATCCTATGAATTATGGCAAGAAAAAATGTATAAATGTATATAATGAATCCATTATGAAAATGAATTATTCTAAGTTCGATGAGGCTGTTAACAAATTTTTAGAGCGAATTACTAAATGAAAATCCTGTTTCTATGTGGTTCCGCCGATATTGGTAAAGATGGTGTAGGCGATTACACCCGCCGTTTGTGTGGTGAACTAATTAGGGTAGGGCATCATGCGCAAATAGTTTCATTATATGATAAAAAGGTCAACACTTTTACAAATCAAAATCAAGAAGTAGAAGAAGCCAAAGTTGCAGTCTATCGCATCCCTCTGAAAATCTCAAATCGTCAACGGTTTATTTGGTCACAAGAAATTATAAATGATTTTCAACCCGATTGGATTAGTTTGCAATTTGTTCCTTATAGTTTTAATCCTAAAGGGTTGCCTTTTTGGTTGCCTTCGTTCTTAAAACATCTACGAGGGAATCATAAATGGCATATTATGTTTCATGAATTGTGGTTAGGATTAGATATTGAGTCTTCATTTAAACACAAATGTATTGGCAAGATTCAACAATTAATAATTAAAACAATGATTCATAATACGCAGCCATATTATATCAGTACACAAAATAAATTATACCAATTCTTTCTTCAAGCACATAATATTGATGCTGACATTTTGCCTATTTGTGGCAATATTCCAGTGACAACTATAAAAAATGAATCCAATGAATTTACCCAGTTTGTTCTGTTTG
>CAMDGJ010000281.1 GCA_945897545.1 Flavobacterium psychrophilum | reverse complement strand
AAAAGAATGGTTTGAAAACCGAAATGGCAAAATGGAAATTCCCATTGCATTTTATTGATTTTGAAACTAGTACTGTTGCTTTGCCTTTTACAGCAGGCAGAAGACCTTATGAGCAAGTAGCATTTCAGTTCTCCCATCATATTTATTATGAAGATGGAACCATTGAGCACAAATCAGAATTTATTAGTAATACTGCTGGTGAGTTTCCTAATTTCATTTTTGCCAGAGCATTAAAAAAATCCTTAGAAAATGATAATGGAACTATTTTCAGATTTGCAACTCATGAAAACTCCATTTTAAATGCCATCTTGGTGCAACTAAATGCAAGTAATGAAGAAGATAAAGTTGAACTAATTGGATTTTTAAAAACAATCACCAATTCCACGAAAGACAGTGTCGAAAAATGGGAAGGAGAGCGCAACATGGTCGATTTGAACAAAATTGTAAAAGAGTATTATTACAACCCACACACAAAAGGTTCCAATTCCATCAAAGCGGTATTGCCAGCTTCTCTGAATTCAAGTGTCTATTTGAAACAAAAATACAGTCAGCCAATTGGAGCAATTAACTTGACCAGTACTAATTTTGATGACAACCATATTTGGCTTAAAATAGATAAGAATGAAGTTGTAAATCCTTATAAAATGTTGCCACCCGTTTTTGATGGTTGGACAGAATTAGAACTACAAGAAAATTTATCTGAAATTGATGGGATTGCAGATGGTGGAGCTGCTTTAACTGCTTATGCTAAATTGCAATATCAAGATATGACTGAAAGAGAACGAACAGAAATTACTCAAGGTTTGTTGAAATATTGTGAGCTGGATACTTTGGCAATGGCAATGATATATGAGCATTTTAAAGAAGATTTAATTAAATAGATTTACATGGATAGGATAGAAAGAAATTATTTAAAAGACCTACTTTATGGGGTTTGTGTTGGAGATGCTTTGGGTGTTCCTGTTGAATTTGAAAGTAGGGAGTACTTAAAGAAAAACCCTGTTACAAAAATGGGTTCTGGAGGTGTACATGACCAAGGGACAGGAGTTTGGTCAGATGATAGTTCGCTAACTTTTTGCTTGGCAGAAGCTATTATTGAAGGATATGACATTCATAATTTAGCCGATAAATTTATCAAATGGAAAAATGAAGGCTATTGGACTGCAACAGTAGAAGTGTTTGATATTGGGAATACGACAAGACAATCCATCATCAATCTTAGTAAAGGTATTTATCCCACATTGGCTGGAGGTTTAGATGAAATTGATAATGGTAATGGTTCTTTAATGAGAATTTTACCATTAGTTATTTTGCTTAAGGATTTACCTATTGAGAAACGTTTTGAATTAGTAAAAGAAGTTTCGTCTATCACTCATGCACATAATCGTTCTGTAATTTCTTGTTTCTATTACTTAGAATTTGCATTGCAGATAATGGAAGGAAAAGACAAATTTGAGATTTATGAAAATGTAAAAATATCAGTTTCTGATTTTTTAAATTCAAATGAAATTTATAGTAATGAATTAATTCATTTTGATAGACTTCTAAACGGAAATATATATAAATTAGACGAAGATGCAATTCAAAGTAGTGGATATGTAATCCAAACTTTAGAAGCTAGTATTTGGTGTTTGTTAACTACCAATAATTATGAAGATGCTGTTTTAAAAGCAGTTAATTTAGGTGGTGATACCGATACGACTGGAGCTGTTACAGGAGGATTAGTAGGTTTACTATACGGTTTTGAATTAATCCCAAAAACATGGGTCGTATCAATTCGCAAACGAAATAAAATAAATAAATTAATACATGGTCATCACAAACAAGTAAATAGCATTAGAGGTAAAATGATAGTTAATTACAACATAACTACACGTGATTATATAGAAGAAAATGGTGTTTTCAAAGACGATTCAGCTATCTTATTTGATTCTGTGCCATATGAATTAGACGCTACTTTGCATTTAACAAATGAATATGGAGTGAATAGTATTTCATTAAATTTTAATTATCCTAACTATCCCAATTCAGGATTTATATCTTGTGAATTAGAATCTGAAATAACAAGTTCTAACGAAGATTTTAATTTTCTATTAGATTTTAGTGATTTTATTTTCATAAACGAAAATGAAGCACTTTTGAATGGAACTTTGGCGGTTAATCTATTCGATTCTGATAATGTAGATAATTTCAAATATGAATTGCTGATTGAACAGGATAATTGTAAAGAAATATTATTGAATAGTACAATTTATCCAATTACTCATTTTTTTGATGATGATGAAGATTAAAACAGCTATTTTGATATCTGATTTGTTAAACATTAACTTCGTTTAAGCATTGAATTATAAAAAACCAACATAATGAAAAAACTAATTTTTTCAAGTATCCTTTTTTTTAGTTTTAACTTCTTTTGTCATGCACAAAAAGTATATTCCGTAGATTATGAAAACCAAGCTGATGTAAAAGTATTTGTGGTTAAGTATGAAAATCATGCAGATTTGAAAGTGTTTAAGGTCAAATATAATAATCAAGTTGGTCAAAATGATGGCAAGTGGTTTTTTACCGAATATGCTAATCAAGCCAATAAAAAGATATTCTTTGTGAAATACGAAAACCAAGCGGATTTAAAAATCTATTTTGTGGATTATGAGAATCAAGCAGGGTGGAGGAATAGTTCAAAAGTACATCTGATGTATTGAAAAATTTCTATTTTGTTTTTATTCACCTATATAGTGGTGAACTTAACAATCATTTTTCATGATTTGTTTTTTATGAAATAAAGTTACTTTTATCATTACTAATCGTTTAAAGATAAACCCTAAAAAATGGGGTTTATCTTGCGGTGAAAGGTAATCCATAATATTACTTTTTTACAACATACAAGAAAGAATAAAAATGAGTTATTATTTTACCTCTTATCCGAACTATTTGGACTAAAAGTGATAAGATTAAACATGCTTCTCATTCTAGAGCGGAGTCTATTACCATACACTTTTTCAATTTCAGTAGCAGAAAGATTGGTTGTAATGTGGGTTACTGATTTATTCTCAACAAAATGCTCATAGCGACTAATAAGTATTTCAGCCATTACGTTGCAATCGTTACCGAAATGTTTGATTTGCTGTTCGGTTCCTAAATCATCAAAACAATAACCGGTTAGTTTAGATTGGAAGTTTTGCTTTAGGGTAAAGTTGTTTATTGCTTCATAACCGTTTTTGGCAAACTCAAAGGAAATCTCTCTGCACGTTTTAATTTTGTAAACGGATGCAGAAAAAGGCTTGATAAGATGCATTAAAGATGTTTTACCACAACCAATTGGACCCGACAACAAAATACCTTTAGATAAGTTTATTTGCTGTTTAAGAGCTGTTTCTTTATCTTTTATCATATAAATAATTAATTTGTAGATGGTGTGTTTATCTTCCTCACAGATTTTGAAAGCTTGTCCGTAAAGCAGTTTTCCATGGTACTCAATGAAGTCAAGGCATTTGTTGAAATCGTATATTTTTTGTTTGTCTTTAATTTCATAAGTGTCCGTAATTATTTTACAATGGTTCTGCATAGTTTTTAAAATTAGGTGTGTGCAAATGGTTTGGTTGAGGTGTTGCCGTCGTTCCCTGAAATTTGTTAGAGTTT
>CAMDGJ010000280.1 GCA_945897545.1 Flavobacterium psychrophilum | reverse complement strand
AACATTAACTGCAGGTACTTTGGAAGAATTAGAATTGCAATTAGAATCATGTAATGCTTTCAAAGAACACGATGAAGCTAAATTAAAAATTATTATATAATAAGAAGTAGACAATGAATAACGTCTAAACAAAATTTCTATACTAGCCTAACCTTTTTTGAAGGTTATGAACCCTAATAGGGCTAAAATTAAATCGGAAAATATCTCTTTTGTATTTTTTGATATAGTTTACACATCAAAAATCCCATTATTGCTCCACACAAATATCCGCAAATAATATCTAACGGATAATGCAGTCCCAAATAAATTCGGCTGTAAGCAAAGATTATTGGCCAAAGAAAAAGCAACCAAAAGTACTTGAAATCCTTTTTGAAAATAAGGTACAAAAATGTGACAACTGCCATTGTATTGGCGGCGTGACCAGAGAAAAAGCTAAATGATTTTCGAACTTGTACGACTCTAATAAAGGAGTTTATTTCGGGATTGTTACAAGGTCTGAGCCTTTGAAATCCGTTTTTGAATAAGTTCGCGGTTTGATCTGTGAGAATGATTAAAATCGCCACGAAAATCAGTAAATATAGGGTTTGTTTTGCCCCTAATTTATGGAAAATAATATACAGCAAGAATAAAAAAAGCGGAATCCAAGAAGTTTGTTTGGTGATAATCAACCAAAGACTATCATATGTTTCGGAACCTAAACCGTTTAAGTAAATAAATAATTTTTCATCAAGAGAAAGTATTTTTTCCAACATTATTTTTTTCGTTTTATTGGGCCAACAGGGTCTTCGATTTGCTCTGCTTTTGGGGTTTTTTCAGATTTTAAATCATCTTTTGTGTTGTCTATTTCCATAGTAACTTCCGTTGTTGAGACTTTTGTTTCGCCCAATAAATCGTTTTTGGTTTTACTGATTTCTGATGTAAAAGTACTTGAAATCCCCGTTAATGTTGTTGCAGTATCTCCAAGTAAATTGGCTTTGGCACTGTTAATTTCAGAAGTAATATTATGTGTTAAATCGCTCAACATTTTATGGTCAAAACCATTGTCTTCTGCTCCTTTTTGAATTTCGTTTTTAATATCGTTTGTGGCATTTTTTAATTGTGCCATAGCTTTTCCCATAGTTCGAGCAATTTCCGGCACTTTATCAGAACCAAAAAGCATTAGTACAATAAATAATATGAATATTAATTCGCCACCGCCTATTCCAAACATAATCTATTTTTTTATGTTGCAAAGTTACAAAGATGTATAGTTACAAAATATTTATATTTAAAATTAATTAACTAGAAATGTATTTTAGTATTCTTCCGATATAATTTCAATATATTTTTTGGCCAAAGGAACAATCAAAAACTCAATTTTTGTTTTATTTTTCGATTTTAAAATTTCTGCAAATTTTTCATCCTCAATACAATAGTATTGAAAACCTTTGATATAATTGGCTGGGATTTTTAGTGTTTTAGTGTAATAACCATCTTCAAAAAGGGCTCCAACCTTAGTCAATAAGCGCTCTTTTTTTTCTACTTCGAGCTCTTTTTTAAGCATCGCTGTTCTGCCTGAAATTAAATTAATTAAAGGATCAAAACCCATAGGATTCAATCTCATCGATGAGGCTGTGGCTAATTTTCTTTCCGCTGGTGTGTACTTTTTTATTTCTCTAGGAGAAATTCCCAATGAAACTGCATTAATTTCAGGATTTTTATTAACTATTACTTCTTTGAGTTCAGTGATTTTAGGAGTCATTTTTATGGTTAAAATAGCAGGTTTCAAATCTTCTTCATCGATTATTCTGCGGTAATATTCTAAATTCACGGATGAAAAAACCAATAAATCTTCAGCTTTCGCTAAAATGTAAAAATCGCCATTACTGTCACTTATGGCCGTTTTTTCATTAACTAAATTGATAATGGTAACACCTCCCACCTTTTCGGATTCAACCTCAATTTTCCCGTGAAACAGTTTTACGCCAGTAGTTTGACAAAAAGTCATTTGAAAAAACAAAACAATTAGAATAAATAGAAATTCCTTCATAAGCTAAAACACAATTTATTTATGATTAGTAAAAGTATCTTAATCCTTCCTAATTAAATGGCAATGACTTGGTAAAAATATGTTAATTAAAATTTGGAAAAAACTACAATAAAAAGCCTGATTTCATACCTTTAACCCAAACTTATTACGCTAAAATAATATGAAAAATATAATTATTGCAAGCACATCAACACTTCACGGAGGAGATTATTTAGAGTATTTATTGCCTGAGCTAAACATTCATTTCGAGCATTGTAAAACGATATTGTTTATTCCGTTTGCTCGACCAAGCGGAATTTCTTATCAAGATTATACATTGAAAGTAGGTTTGGCTTTCGCCAAAATAAGCAAAGAAGTAGAAGGAATTCACGAATTTGACGATTTTTCTAAAGCTATTAAGAATGCCGAAGGGATTTTTACCGGCGGAGGCAATACTTTTTTATTAGTTTCCCAATTATACAAAAACAATATAATGACTCTTCTTGCTGACACTATAAAAAACGGAACTCCATATTTAGGAACAAGTGCTGGAAGTAATATTTGTGGTTTGACGATGCAAACTACTAATGATATGCCTATTATTTATCCGCCCAGTTTTCAAACCTTAGGATTGATTCCTTTCAATTTAAATCCACATTATCTAGATCCAGATGTACAATCAAAACATATGGGCGAAACCCGTGAAAACCGAATTAACGAGTTTCACTCTTTAAATAGTAGTCCTGTTTTAGGATTGCGAGAAGGGAGTTGGTTAGAAGTGAAAGGGGATGAAATAACTTTAAAAGGCAACTTGACTGCTCGACTTTTTAGACAAAATCAGACTCCTACAGAAATTGAAAGCGGATCAAACTTTAGCTATTGACTAGACTTGATCCAGGATTGATCCCTGATCTTGCCAACACGTCGTTCCATTAAAAAAAAGAACCCCAACCTAAAAGGTTGGGGTTCAATAAAGAAACCTGCCTGCCGACAGGCAGGGGGTATTAATCCCTGAGGCAGCGCACTGAGAAACCGCTTTCCTTATAGTAGTAGTATCTGCTAGCAATGCCGAATGTGTAATCCAGGTAGCGGAGCCAGGCGTAGGTAGTAGCGTACTTTGACGAACTCCACCAGGCACCGTTGGTGCCAACGTTGGCGAACGTACCAGTGCTGGCGCGAGTCCCTCCCGGAAGACCTGCAAATCCAGCAGGATTTTTCATGTCGGTTAGGGCAGTTAATTCTGTATCTGTTGGCACGTGAAACCCTGATGGGGCTAGACCTCTTGAATCATTCACTGCGTACCAATTATACAGTTTGCCATAAATTGCATCGTTAGCTGGGTTATTGTTATAGTGACACCAGGCCCCTGTGGTCAAGCTTGCCCAAGCTGTAGCATCTTGTACTTCAGGAATTACATCGCCATTTCTATAGGTGGCTACATCAAGGTTTTTTATCTTCCATGTTTGGGTGCCAATGACAACTTCTGTGGGAGGTGGCAATGTCGCAAAACTAACTTCTGCTCCATACCCTGTACCAGCACTGTTTGTAGCATAAGCTCGTACATAATAAGTTGTGGCGGCAATAAGACCAGATAGTGCACTTGTATAAGTTCCTGTTCCTGTACCATCTTCCGTTTTTGTAGATAAT
>CAMDGJ010000279.1 GCA_945897545.1 Flavobacterium psychrophilum | reverse complement strand
AATGTCTTCTAAGCTGACTACTTGTAGCTGCTGTCGGGAAATTCCGTTGATGTGTTGCATCACTAAATATACAAAATCTTTATTTTTCTTACAAGTATTTTAGTATATTTGATGCAAAGATTGTGCATGTTTTTTCACAGTCTGACGTTGTGCGTCAGCAATGCGCGCCGGAAACGAAATGGCGAAAATCAAAATAATTTCGAAAAATTTGTTTCCTAATTAAGAAACTTATATCTTTGTTAAAAAAATGAATGGAGCAAAAATTTAAAGTTGAATTTTTAGACGAAGCAGTCGAATTTATAGAAAGTCTGGACGAAAAGACAAAAGCGAAAATTTATTACAACATAAGATTGTCGCAATATAAAAATGACAACGAGTTATTTAAAAAACTAACTGACAATATTTGGGAGTTCAGAACTTTGTACAATAAAACGTATTACAGATTTTTTGCTTTCTGGGATAAAACCAATAAACAAGAAGCTTTGGTTATTTCAACTCACGGAATTGAAAAGAAAACTGGAAAAGTACCGAAAAACGAAATTCTGAAAGCAGAAAATTTAAGAACTATTTATTTTGAACAATAAAAACTGAAGAAAATGGAAAATAGAAAATTGAAAACAACAAGTTTAGACGTTTTAATTGACAAACATATTGGAAAAGTTGGAACTGAAAAAAGAGATGCGTTTGAATACGAATTGCAACTTGACATCATTGGAGAAACCATTAAAAACGTGCGAAAAGAAAGAAATCTAACACAACAACAACTTGGAGAGTTAGTTGGTGTAAAAAAAGCGCAAATTTCAAAAATAGAAAACAGCTTAACTGATGCGAGATTCGAAACAATTCTGAAAGTTTTTAAAGCACTGAACGCAAAGGTAAATTTCAACGTAGAATTAATGAACCAAAATTTAGTGATTAACTAAAGTAAATATTTTGCCGAACGCACAACAGCGGTTTTGCAATAGTGGGGCTTTAGTGGAATTACCGTTTCGCAATCATATTTTCGTTTAGCCAAAAATACTCTGGTTAAGAACTCCCACAACAAACCACAAGCAGCAAAACGTTAGCACCAATATTAAAAGACAATCAAAATGAACGAAAACAAATTTACTTGGGTAAAAAAACACTTTTCAATAATTGGAATTTTATGCGTTTTCTTCGTTTGGGTTTGGGGATTTGCATCGCCGTTCAAGCTGTTGAATCCCTAATTGTATTATCTGGAGTTGTGGCTGTTTTTTTCCTTTTTCAGGCAATTAAAAATACTGGATGTTGCGGATCAAATGGTTGCGCTTTACCAACAAAGAAAAGCAACTCAGCTAAAAACTAAGAAGTAGAATACGAAGAAATTTAATAAAAAAATATATTGCCTTCGAAAAGGCAAAAAGATAGTTTTTAAATGTCCTGTTTTCCGTTGGAAAAGTCTTGCCTTTAGTGGGGCTTTTTTTGTGCTCATAAATCATCATAACTATTCTGAGAATCATTTGTCTTGCGCCAAAATAAAATTTACATTTGCGGCAGTTTAACTTTTACACATAAAATGAAACCCAATACACAACAATTAAACGATTTAACTATCCAAGTCAGAAGAGACATTCTTCGAATGGTTCACGCCGTCAACTCAGGTCATCCAGGAGGTTCACTAGGTTGTACCGAATTTATGGTCGCTTTATACCAAAACCTAATGGACAGAAAACCAGGTTTTGATATGGATGGAATAGGTGAAGATCTTTTCTTCCTTTCTAACGGTCATATTTCGCCCGTTTTCTACAGCGTTTTGGCAAGAAGCGGTTATTTTCCGGTTTCGGAATTAGCTACTTTCCGTCTTATTAATTCCAGATTACAAGGTCACCCAACAACCCATGATGGTTTACCGGGAGTAAGAATTGCTTCGGGATCATTAGGTCAAGGATTATCTGTGGGAATTGGTGCGGCTCAAGCCAAAAAGTTAAACGGCGACAACCATCTAATTTACACTTTGCACGGTGATGGTGAATTGCAGGAAGGTCAAAACTGGGAAGCCATCATGTATGCTTCCGCAAAAAAGGTAGACAATCTAATTGCCACGATCGATTTGAACGGAAAACAAATTGACGGAACAACTGACGAAGTTTTGGCAATGGGAAGCATTCGTGCTAAATTCGAAGCTTTTGATTGGGATGTTCTCGAAATCAAAGAAGGAAACAACATCGAAGCGATTATCGTCGGTATGACGGATGCCAAATCAAGAACCGGAAAAGGAAAACCAGTTTGCGTTTTATTGCATACTGAAATGGGTAATGGAGTAGATTACATGATGTACAGTCACGCTTGGCATGGAAAAGCGCCAAATGATGCCCAACTCGAAAACGCTTTGAGTCAAAACTATACAGCAGCCGAAAGCGACTACTAATTCAGATTGTAGATTTTAGATTGCAGATTTCAGATTCAAAACTAAATCTTTCAATTTTAAAATCTTTTAATCTTTCAATTTAAAAAGAAAAATGAAAAAATATATAAATACAGGAAGTAAAGATACTCGTTCGGGTTTTGGAGTGGGAATGACTCAATTGGGTCAGACTAATGAAAATGTTGTGGCACTTTGTGCGGATTTAATTGGATCCTTAAAATTTGATGACTTCAAGAAAAATCATCCAGAACGTTTTTTCCAGATTGGGATAGCCGAGGCCAATATGATTGGAATTGCTGCCGGATTAACCATTGGAGGTAAAATTCCTTTCACAGGAACTTTCGCGAACTTTTCGACAGGAAGAGTGTACGATCAAATCCGCCAATCAGTAGCGTATTCTGAAAAAAATGTAAAAATTTGTGCTTCTCACGCCGGATTGACTTTGGGTGAAGATGGTGCAACACACCAAATTTTGGAAGACATTGGACTAATGAAAATGTTGCCAGGAATGACCGTAATAAATACGTGTGATCACAATCAAACCAAAGCAGCAACAATAGCCTTAGCAGATCATAACGGCCCAGCTTATTTGCGTTTTGGTCGTCCGGTTGTACCTAACTTTATGCCAGCTGATGAACCTTTCGTGATTGGGAAAGCAATTTTGTTGAATGAAGGAACAGATGTAACTATTATTGCTACAGGACATTTAGTTTGGGAAGCACTTGTTGCTGCGGAAGCGTTGGAAGCCAAAGGGATTTCTGCCGAGGTAATCAATATCCATACTATCAAACCATTAGACGAAGAAGCTATTTTGAAATCATTGGCAAAAACCAAATGTGTGGTTACTGCCGAAGAGCATAATATATTGGGTGGTCTTGGCGAAAGCGTTGCCAGAGTTTTAGCTTTGAATACTCCAGCTCCGCAAGAGTTTGTTGCTGTTCAAGATAGTTTTGGCGAAAGCGGAACTCCAGAACAATTAATGGAGAAATACAAATTAAACAATCAAGCGATTTTTGCAGCTGTGGAAAGAGTAGTCAAAAGAAAATAATTTTTTTTAGAATTAAAAAATCCCGTCTCGATAAATTTTATCTGGACGGGATTTTTGATTGGAATAAATTCTTTATATAAATATACACTATCAACCGACAAACCTAAAAATAAGGCAATAAAATTCTCTCAACCCTATCATTTGCTAGTGTTGTCTTTTTAAAACAAAAACCTACCTCCCTATATTTTAGAATAATACGTTTTGAATATTTGGAGGTTTAGTTCTTTTTAGTCG